>CALZFA010000136.1 GCA_945644815.1 uncultured Clostridia bacterium | reverse complement strand
AAAGATCATACACAACTAATTACTATGATGCAGGAAGAACTTTAGACATTACCGTGGTTGGTTCTTTAACAATCTATTCAGAATATATCGGCGTAGGAACAGTTGACAATGTAATTACGGCATATAGCTACACTGATACATATTAAACAACCATATACTATTGTAAAAAATGTTATAGCCAGTGCACTGCTTATTATGATAGTTTAAATAACAATAAGGAGTCCCTTACCAGATATAATTTAAACGTATTGTAATAGTAGAATAGTTTGAAATTGGTAACTGTGTATTGTACAAGGGCTTTCGCATTAACGAAATATAATCGTTGAGGAGAGCCCTTGTAGTTTGGTATTAAACTACATAAACCGAAAGTATATTTCAAACGCAAAATATAGAACCCCTTTTCATCATAATCCGTTTATTTTTTGTGCCTAAACGTAAAAAACAAAGGGAAAAAGGAAAATAAATGACAGACACCATTAAAATACCAAAAGCCTTTACTTCAGAATTGAGAATAGTTTTAATAAGCGCCTTGATAAACGGGGAAAAGACTTTTTCGGAGCTAAAAAAAATTTCACAGGCGACGGATGGAAACATCAGCACGCAGCTTTCAAAATTAGAGGAATACGGCTATGTAAAAAGCAGTAAGGAATTTGAAAACAAGAAGCCAAAGACAACTTATTCGCTTACTGAAAAAGGGCGAGATGACTTCGAAAATTATGTAATGATGCTGGCCGCCATTATAAAACGCTCGTGAGAGCGTTTTTTGCGTGATAACCAAAAGGGCAATTAGTCAAGATGAAATTTCGCCATGAAGATTTTACATACATTTAACTTTTCTTTTTTCCTGCTTAACTTTAGAATATAGTTGTAAGCTTGCGGCAAACTGCCGTTTAAGGATAAGTTAAGAGATATAGTTAAGGATAAAAAGATAAAAGGAGTAAAAAGAATGGATATTTTCGGTGTCTTGCAGATGATAGGCGGACTTTGCCTGTTTCTGTTCGGTATGGAGACTATGGGAGACGGCCTGACCAGAACATCAGGCAGCAAATTGCAGGGAATACTGGGAAGTCTGACTTCAAGTGTTCCAAAGGGAGTGGTTCTGGGCTGTGTGGTAACGGCGGTAATTCAGAGCTCGTCGGCCACAACGGTAATGCTGGTAGGTTTTGTTAATTCGGGAATCATGCAGCTGAGGCAGGCAATACCGGTGATTATGGGAGCAAACATAGGAACTACGGCTACGGCATGGCTTCTCAGCCTGTCTTCCATCGACGGAGACGGAGTATTCATGCAGCTCCTTAAGCCAATGTCCTTTTCGCCCATACTGGCGGCCGTTGCCATCGTTTTCATGATGTTCATGAAGAGCGAAAAGAAGTATAACATAGGCATGATACTTATCGGCTTTGCGGTGCTGATGTACGGTATGGATATTATGAGCTCGGCAGTAGAGCCGCTGAAGGATGTGCCGGAGTTTGTAAGCATACTCACCATGTTCTCAAATCCGGTGCTGGGAGTGGCGGCAGGAACCGTATTTACGGCGGCAATCCAGAGCTCGTCGGCATCGGTGGGTATCTTGCAGGCACTTTGCCTCACTGGTTCGGTTACATACGGCACAGCCATTCCTATCATCATGGGACAGAATATCGGAACCTGCGTGACGGCAATCCTTTCCTCCATAGGAGCAAACAAAGGAGCCAAGAGAGTTGCGGCAGTGCATCTTTCCTTTAATATAATCGGCACTGTGATTTTTCTCCTTGCCTTTTACGGAATAAACGCTTTGGTAGGATTCGGCTTTATGGGAGATGTGGTAAATCCGGCAAATATAGCTGTGATACACAGTATTTTCAATATTTTTTCCACAGCTCTGCTCCTTCCTTTCTATAAACAGCTGGAAAAACTGGCAACCCTTGTGGTGAAGGATGCGCCGGAGAAGAAGACTCAGGACGAGACCCTTGCTCTGCTGGACGACAGATTTATAGATACTCCGTCCGATGCCACCATGCAGTGCAAAAAAGTTGCGGCTAAGATGGCCCAGCTTTCCCGTGACAGCATAATGGCGGCTATGGGGTTGATTGATAAATTTGATGAGGATCGGTTCAAATATGTGGACCTTCTGGAAAGCAAAATCGACAGGTATGAGGACGCTCTCAGTGAGTACATTGTAAAGCTGGAAAGGCAGGAACTGTCAAATGAGGATAATACCGTCCTCAGCATGATACTGCACAATGTGGGAGATCTGGAGAGAATTTCAGACCACGCTAAGAATATTTCCGAGTCGGCGCTGGAACTTCACCAGAAGGGACTTAAATTTTCGCCGGATGCTGAGCGTGAGGTAGGAGTTTATATGAATGCTGTCAGAGAAATAGTAAATATGGCGGTGGATTCATTTATAGAAAAGGATGTGGAAAAGGCGGCATCGGTAGAGCCTTTAGAGGAGGTTATCGACGGAATTCACGCAGATGTGAAGAACCGCCATATAGAGCGTCTGAGAAAGGGTATCTGT
>CALZFA010000135.1 GCA_945644815.1 uncultured Clostridia bacterium | reverse complement strand
CAAAAGAAAAGCAAAGATTTATAAATGTGCTATTCAAGAAGTATTCTACTATGACACAGGAGAAGGTATTTACCGATACCTTCAGTACTACTGCCCTTGCTGTCTACAATGAATTTGAATCTGCAGAAGCATTGGCAAATATGGACTTACAAGAGCTTACTGATTTCATCATCGAAAAAGGAAAGAACCGCTTTCCTGATCCTGATTCAGTAGCCAAAGCCATCCAGAAAGCCGCCAGAAGCTCTTACCGTTTGCCTAAGACGGTAAATGACTCCGTTAATCAGGTGCTTTCTATATCCATAACCTCAATGAAGGCATTGGAATCTCAAATCAAAGAGTTCGATAAAGCAATCTCTGCTCAAATGGAACTCTTACCAAACGTATTGGTATCCATTCCAGGTATTGGTCCTGTATTCTCAGCCGGTATCATGGCTGAAATCGGAGATATCAATCGTTTCGAAAACCATGCTCAGCTTGCTAAGTATGCAGGTCTTGCATGGAAACAACATCAGTCCGGAGGTTTTGAAGCTCAGACAACTAGGCTTATACATTCCGGCAACCGCTTTTTAAAGTATTATCTGTGTGAAGCAGCTTTCTCTCTTGTAAGATGCGACAAGGAATACAGCGACTTCTACCACCTCAAATACAAAGAGGTGAACAGATATCAACACAAACGTGCACTCGCATTAACTGCCCGTAAACTTGTGCGGTTAGTCTTCGCACTGCTCAAAGACAATCGCCTATACCGCCCGGCAAAGTAGAAAGAACTTCTGCTTGCTGATGAGCCACGCCCTGCTCATTTTGAAAACTGACCGACAGGGCTTAGGTGGGTGTTTTTTGTCTTCGGGAGAAATATACGAAAGTATATGATTTTTTTCTCATTTCTCACTTGACATCACACCGCTGGACTTTTTGAATAAAACAATTTCCTCTTATATTATCATTCAGAAAGGAGGTGTTTTTCAACGGAACTTAAGTATCAAAAATGTAAACCTTAGTGCCAAATGTTATTTATTTTTATTTTTTTTTTCTTTTTAATCAGAGTACTGCTTCAGCACCGTATCACGCCACTCTTCCATGGGGCTGCCGTTAAATACACTCTGCAGCTCTAAATATCTCTGGAGATGGTCACGGAGCTGCTCTCCTGATGCAAACCTGAGGAACCAGTGAAGTTTCTCTTTGTTTTCCTCGGCACGCTGACGAATCTGCTGACGAAGCTCTTCGTAACGAACCAGTATATCGTTTTCCTTTGCAAAAGCCCGTACCTTCTTGACAATCCCCAGGGAATAAACAAGATCCACGCCGAACACACCGAAAAACATCCCCACAACAAAGGAAAACGCCGGATTATGGCTGAACCAGTTTAATGCATTTAAGATGTGCGGATGTATGAGGAAATAGTAAACAGCGCCTAAAACAGCCCAGTAAATGGAGAATTTCAGGCAAATAATCCCCTGAAGGTTGAATTTTTCATTTGAATAGTCCCAGAGTTTAACCTTCATGCCCTTTATGAAGATTACTCCTGCTATGTACTCAAGGAGCGTCATGACAAGAGCCATGACTATAAACAGCAGTATTTTGCTGCCTGCCGTAACCTCTCTTATGAGAGAGGTGTTTTCGAGGTTTGCAAGCAGATAAAGAGCGCAGAGACCGAAGCCGTAAAGAGGCAGATACGGTCCCACAAGAAACCCCGGGTTTATCCATTTCCTTGTTACATTGGATGGAGAAAAACGTCTGTAAAGGACCTCCAGCCCCCATCCCAGAATGCATCCTATAAAAAACAGAAATGCCAGAACGAGAAATTTATTCATATCTTTCCCCCTAGATCGATACCTTAGCCGGCACTGTTCTTTTGGTTTTATGCCCCGACATCATAAGTTCGATTGCGTGATGCAGATTTTTTACTTCTATTTCTTCACAGCCCTCCTGATATTCGCCGTCAAGAGACCAGGAAGTGTTTTTGTCCGCGTGAATCTTAAACTCGCTTCCGTTAATAAGGACAAGTCTGTTTGACTCGTAATTCTGCGAATTGAGCATGTACACTATTTCCGCAAGATCCATCAGATCCTTCGGTGCCTTGACAAGAAGCAGCTCAAACCGGCCGTCACTCATATCCACAAACTTGGGATTGAGTGTGAGAATACCTGCAAGGGAAGTGGAATTGCTGATGGCACCGAAAATGTAGTCATCCTCATAAACCTGACCGTCAGCTTCAATTATCATATGCTCGTTTCTTATAGAAGAAATGGAATTGATTCCTTCCAGAATATAGGCAAGATGCCCTAAGGCATTTTTAACGTTCTGCGGCGTTGCGTAGGATGCCTTGGTAAAGGCTCCGAAAGATGCAACATAGGAAAAGTTCCTGCCGTTGAAGCTCCCGACATCAAAGGATACAGGCTCTCCGTTTACAATATCTCTTGCCGCCGACAGTATGTTTTTAGGAATTTCAAGGCTGCTTGCAAAGTCATTTGTGCTCCCTGCCGGAATATATCCGATAGGC
>CALZFA010000134.1 GCA_945644815.1 uncultured Clostridia bacterium | reverse complement strand
CCCTTTCACATACATTGAAGTGACTGATACTGAGATTATGTGGAGGGGTGGCTTTTTTATGTGGAAAAAGGTGGTTTCAAGTCTGATAGGTGTTGCACTGATACTTTGTGCCTTTGTCGGTGTAGAAAAAATCAAAGACGGTCTGCCGTCCCAGAAACCGATAGTGCTGGAAACAGTAAATGATGAGCCCGCGGAAGACAGGGAGCCGGAGGCGGCTTTTGAAGTGGCGGCAAAGGGAGCGGTGCTCATAGATGCCGAAACGGGAGAAGTGCTTTTTCAGCAGGATGCCCACAAGGAGCTGCCGCTGGCATCGGTTACCAAAGTAATGACTATGCTTCTTGTTATGGATGCAGTTGATGAAGGTAAAATAACCCTGGATGATAAGGTGACCATTTCCGAGAGGGCAGCGTCCATGGGAGGCAGCCAGATGTACATGGAGCCCGGAGAGACACACACCGTAGCACAGCTTATGGAGGGAGTGGCCATGGCCAGTGCCAATGACGGCTGTGTGGCCCTGGCCGAGTATGTGGCAGGCAGCGAAGAAATTTTCGTGGAAAGAATGAATGAGCGAGCGGCAGAGCTTGGTATGAAGGACAGCCATTTTGTAAACACCAACGGCCTGCCTGTAGCAGATCACTACTCCAGTGCATATGATATAGGACTGATGTCAAAGGAACTGTATAAGCATGAGGAAACACACACATGGTTCACAACCTGGCAGAGCACCATTACCGTAGGACTGCCGGGCAAGGAAAAGGAATTCGGCCTTACTAACACCAACAAGCTCATCAAGCATTATCAGGGCTGCAACGGCATCAAGACCGGGTTCACATCAGATGCAGGATATTGCCTCAGTGCTTCTGCCACCAGAGAAGATACCCATCTTATAGCTGTAGCACTGGGCTGTGAGACTGCTAAAATCAGAAACGGCGAAATCTGCAAAATGCTGGATTACGGTTTTGCAAACTTTGAGACTCATGTTGCCGCTGAAAAGGGTGAAAAAATCACAACTGCAGAGGTTCCAAGAGGCACGCCGCAGGAAATAACGGCAGTCACTGCCGACAAAGTGACGGCTCTGGTGAAAAAGGGCGAAACCGATTCGGTCACCACAAAGGTAGTTATGGACGACAATGTGCCTTTGCCGCTTAAAAAGGGTGACAAGGTGGGCACACTGCAAGTACTTAAGGAAGGCAAGGTTGTCGGTGAATGTGATCTGATTTCCGGCTGTGATGTGGAAAAAGCCTCCTTTACTGATCTTATCAAGCGTATGCTTACATACAAAGGAGAAGAATATGGGAAGTAACTGTAAAGGAGCGGAGAATTATGGAGAAACTTATTATGCCGGAAGGAACGGCCAGGGAATATATTCTGTCCTTTTCGTCTTTTTATAAGGCTGCTTATGCACGGGATATGCTGGAGGAAAACGGAATAGCCTCAACACTTAAAAAACTGCCGCCGGAGCTCATAAGATCCTGCGGTACGGGGCTGTATCTGAGAACAGACTCCATACAGCCGGTTCAGCATGTTTTGAGCGAAAAGCAGATATCCACCCGGGGGATTTACCAGATCCAAAGAGACGGTAAAACGGAAAAGAAATATGTAAAGATGAAATAACCGAAAAAACCGCGTGACAATTGGCACAAAATGTATTACAATAGCCAGGAAGAATATTATTGACAGAGTAAGGACAGTGCGTTAAGTGCCGGCGGATGGGATGTTGCCGCCGGACGAAAAGCCTTGGGTGCTCTTGAGAGGCATTTTAACTCTCCGAAATGAGAATGACAGGCTTGCGTTGCTGCTCCTGCGTCCGCTGCCACCTGAGGAGAATAAACTCCTTTTGTGGCAATCTGCCATGAAAGGAGTTTTTGTTATGGCTAAAAAAACTAAAAAACTGACAATTAATGCCATGATGGCTGCAATGTGCGCCGTGCTGGGGTATCTTGCCCTTGACATGGGCAACCTGAAGGTCACCTTCGAAAGCCTCCCCATCCTGATCAGCGCTCTTATGTTCGGACCTGCGGACGGCATGATCGTAGGCGGTATGGGTACTTTGGTTTACCAGCTGCTTAAGTACGGCGTAAGCGCCACAACCCTGCTCTGGATGGCGCCTTACATAATATGCGGCCTTATCGTAGGCTTATATGCGAAGAAAAATAATTATTCTCTGAGCAAGGGACAGATTATGTTTATCGTCATTGTCAATGAACTTTTGATTACAGCCCTCAACACAGGCGTTCTCTACATTGACAGCAAGCTGTACGGCTATTATTCGGCTGCTTTTATCTTTGGGAGCCTGGCGCCGAGAATTGCTATATGCGTGGGCAAAGCTATCGTCTTCGGACTGGTTCTGCCGGGACTTACAAAGGCGCTGAAACATCAGACAGACCGGTAGAATGAACCGGGAAAATGCAAATCCACTTCAAAACTCTGCTATTAAGAGCGTTGACATAAGAAAACAAGCAAGAATCCAATAAAATCAACGCTTTTAAGGGCAGTGGGCAAACAGGTTAGCTCAAAAATTGAATA
>CALZFA010000133.1 GCA_945644815.1 uncultured Clostridia bacterium | reverse complement strand
TCTTCTGTAAGTTCTTCGAGATATTTCTTGATAAGTCTGTACTGAAGCCAGTTCTGACATACCTGTCCTGTTTCACCGTAGGTTACCAGTTCATAAGGATAAAGGGCAACTTCGAAGTCAAGATTGTTATCAATCATTACCTGAAATGCTTTGCCTGCAAGGCATTTGCCCTTGTATTCATTGATCGGTTTTCCGTAGATTCTGCCTTCAGGTCTGTATCTGTATGCGTAGATTCTGCCGCGGGTCGTAAGTTCTTCCATAAACTCCGGAGCCAGCTTTTCGTGGAGTTCTTCCGGAACATATCTCAGAGCGTTCTTAAGAGCAATCTTAGTCTGAGCCTTGGTAAGTCTGAATCCTCTGTCAGGAGCTCTCCTTTTATCTTCTTCAAATTTAGGGTAATCAGGATATTCATTTCCGAGCTGAATAGTCATTGCCCCTTTGATTGTGTTGTTGTCAAGCATCATGAATGTGCCTCCTTATGTAAAACTAATGTTATCCTATTTTAATTTAACTACTTTCTCTACTGCTTCGAGGATTGAGTTGTCCTTAACCATCTCGTCAAATTTCTGCAGCTGATCGTGCATGATAATGTCTTCTTCTACAGGCGGAATTGTCTGACGGATAAAGTCATAAGCCGCTCTTGTAGCCGGTGCAAGGTTGTCAATTCCATGTTCGCCCATTTCCTGACGAAGCCAGATTGCCTGAGCTGCTGTGGAAAGCTCAATGCCGATAACCTTCTGTGCGTTGTCCAGTACCATTGCAGCAGTTCTTGCGGAAGTTGATCCCATGGATACATGGTCTTCCTGGTTTGCTGATGTCGGGATGGAGTCTACACATGCAGGGTGGTCATAAACCTTGTTTTCGGATACCATTGATGCCGATGCGTACTGAGCAATCATATATCCGGAATTTAATCCGCCGTTCTTAACCAGGAATGCAGGAAGTCCTTCGGAAAGAGCCGGGTTAACAAGTCTTTCCTGTCTTCTCTCGGATACGTTTGCCAGTTCGGAAATTGCTATCTTCAGGAAATCAAATGCAAGTGCCATCGGCTGGCCGTGGAAGTTTCCTCCTGAAATTACTTCATCATGGTCAGGGAATACGATAGGATTATCTGTTACTGCATTGATTTCTCTTGACACCGCCTCGTAAACATAATTAATTGCATCTCTTGATGCTCCGTGGATCTGAGGCAGGCATCTCTGTGAATACGGGTCCTGCACCTTGGTAGGGTGAAGCGGAAGTGCATTCTTTGAGCCGGCTAAAAGATTTCTCATGTTTTCTGCCACATCTATCTGGCCCTGATGTCCTCTTAATTCGTGTGTCTTAGGATCGTATGCCTTCGCAATGGCATGGAGGGCCTCTCCTGTCATAGCCCCGGCAATATCAGCAATTTTCATCAGGTTCATTGCATCATACAAAGTGTTGAGACCTACAGCAGTAAGCATCTGTGTTCCGTTGTTGAGTGCCAGACCTTCTTTGGAAGCCAGTTCTACAGGCTTAAGTCCTGCTGCGTCAAAAGCATCCTTGGCATCGATAACTTCTCCCTTATATTCAACCTTGCCCATCCCGATAAGGCCTAATGCAATACATGAAAGAGGGGCTAAGTCTCCGGATGCACCAACAGAGCCTTTTTCAGGAACAACCGGGTGAATTCCTGCATTGAGCATGGCAACAAGAGTCTGCAAGGTTTCAAGTCTGATTCCCGAATTTCCTCTTGATAATGAGTTAGCCCTGAGAAGCATTGCTGCTCTGACATATTTTGTCTCGTATGGTTTGCCAAGTGCACAAGTGTGCGACATAATAAGGTTCTTCTGCAGTTGTGCTGTTTCTTCAGTAGAAATAGAAACATTCGCAAACTTGCCGAAACCTGTAGTAAGACCATATACTACAGCCTTATCCTCAACTTTCTTTTCTACGTAAGCTCTCGCCTTCTTTACGGCCTCAACTGCTTCAGGCGCAATTTCAACCTTCTCATAATGACGACATACTGCAATAACCTGTTCAACCGTAAGGTTGCGTCCATTAATAATTACTGCCATTTTCTTCTCTCCATTTCATTATTAATATTCACTGTATTGCATAAATATACAGCTTTACATACCGTTTTTCTTTGCTTAATATTATAAACTTTTTTCTCCGTTTATGCCAGTGTTTTTTGTTTACAATTTGCTAATTTCTGCACTTTTCGAGGTTTTTTTAATAAAAAATTCTCGCGGGCGCGGTTGTTTTTTTCGGTTTAATACGCTAATGTTTTATCGCTTTATTGTGTATAATTATTAAATTGTATTTTTGATAACAAATTTTGGATGCAGGCGTTTCCTCTTTTTCGTTGAAAAATTAGGCTTTTTGCCCGTTAAAAACCCAACCGCCTGTATTAAGGAAGATTTTCTCGGGTTATGTATACAGAATTCTTTGAAATTTGTCTTTGCTCCATCGGTTTTCAAATTGTTTTTCTTTTTATACAAGATTTATGCATGTTTTCTATTGACTATATAGTTACAATATAGTTTATGCTACTATTGTACTAAAAATTTGAAACTAAATCTAAGGGGGTTTTATATATGAAAACTTTATCAATTTACGAACGCAATCCGAGAGTGC
>CALZFA010000132.1 GCA_945644815.1 uncultured Clostridia bacterium | reverse complement strand
GCTGGCTTTTGCCACCGGTGACCATTCTTTCTTTCCTTCTATTACAGCCGACGACCACAAGCTGTTTTACAAGATGCAGTTTCCAATGTTTAACGAAAAAAGGTATGAAGCTCTGATGGACTTCTTTGAATTGCCCACTAAAAAGAAAATCAGCGAATTCAGCCTGGGGCAGCAGAACCAGTTTGAGGTGGTGCTGGCAATCAGCCAGGGCGCTGAATACGTATTCATGGATGAGCCTTTCGCAGGCAATGATGTGTTTAACAGAGAGGACTTTTATGAGGTCCTGGTAAGCGTATTAAACGAAGACGAGACCGTAATTATTTCCACCCACCTTATCGAGGAAATTGCAGACTATATCGACAGAGCAATTCTCATCAGAAAAAGTGAAATTATCGATGATTTAAGCGTGGAAGAAATAGAAAAATCTGGCAGAACATTAATTGAAATTGTAAAGGAAAAATATGATTACAGAGCAGACCGCATACAAAAGGCTGTAGACCAGATGAGATAAGGAGAGTCATTTATTATGAAAAAATCTATCATTATATTTGTGATGTCGATAGTTCTCTCTGTCGGGATGGTCGTTTACGGCTGGGCTTTTGTTGACAGCCGGATTGGCAAAGTCAGTCTGACCGAGGAAACTATCTCAGGAAACAAAGCTGCGGCAGACGGGTTGACGGTAGGCTTCAGAGCCGATTCGGCAGACGATCTCCACTGGGTGAGCAGCTATGATTACAGCACCGGTAAGACGGAATCCTCTTTTAAAAAAGGTGAATTGCTCACAAGTTCCGACGCTTCATTTTATGACGATATACGCTTTACGGGATGGTCCACGGTGCCCTACTCTACTCAGCTGAAACATGACGGTTTAGACGGGTTGCAGGAAAATGAAATCCAGGCTTTTTATAATGAAATCCAGCAGCGGGTTAAAGAGACAGGTGAAGAGGAAAACGGAAAAATCAGACTCAAGGATTATCTGGATTATTACCCTGTAAGCTTCCGGTTTCAATTCGGTACTAAAATATTTAATTCGGATAACGCTTTGACCGGTTTGAAAGTTTATGACGAGAGAAACATGCTTTCTGCGGAAAATGCTGCGGTATATGACGAAGAGTTGGGCCTTTATACAGCCTTTAACAGCTTATTCAAAATTCCTGTTATAAACAATGAATACCAGGAATACAGAGTTTTAAAAGCGGAGAATTATGACTACAAGACAGCTTTGGGCTATAAGACATATATCGAAAAGCCTCTGGATGAAGGTCAGGATTTCTACGAGTTTGATCCCATCATAGCCATCCAGGAGGAGAATATCATGGACGGCAAAAGGTGGGTTCATCCGGACCTTTCAGGAGGTCTGTCATATAAAGCAGACAATAAGGATGAAATCAGCAGCGAAGCTGATTCCTCCTATTTTGGAAAATCGGCATCCGAGTACGACCTGAAAAACAGGATGCTTTTTATAGTCAATAACAGAACCGTCAAGGGTGCCCCCGTAGATGTTTCTCAGATCGCAGGCGGTTACGGAGTGTACGAAATCCCTATTGAAGTGACAGCCACTGCGACTGTAAAGAGGGGCCGTAGAAGCGGCACATTGCCTAATCCCAAGCCTTTGAGCCATGAACTGGAAATGGTTTATCCGCTGGACGAAGATGCTGAATATGTGGAAATGAGCCTGTCAGGCGACCACCGGTATTTGGCTGTCTTCTCGGTTAAAAACGGAGCTTACCTGATTGAACTGATTGACGCAGATAACTGGACATCCCAGGGACCTGTTGAAGTCTTTCCGGCGTCAGAGAAAATGGCATATGCCTGGGGTGAGGATGGATGTCTGGCTGTGACAAATCATAACGGCTACATTGCAGTCCTCTCAAGAACAAAAAGTGAGAACGAGCCCTACGAAGTTATCTACAAGGGAAAGGTTTCCGGTGACTTTGATAAATCATTCTTTGATACAGAGATGGTTTTTAAAAAGAATTCACATGCTAAATATAAGTATTGCATTGACAGCGGTCTGGCTGCTTCATCAAAAGACGGCCAAGTGGCTTTAGTACAGAATCTGCTTGTCGGAGATCCGGAATTAAATATCAGAAATGCAGCCCTTGAATGTGCAGTTATAGACAAAAGCGGAATAATCTACAGAGGCAGATTAAAAAGCAACATAGTAGATTTGGATTATGATATGAGCGATGGCGAGCTTCGAGCTATAAGAGACATTTTCGGCGATGCCACAGCTGGGCAGATTATAGAGCCTGTGAGAAATGAAAACCGATGTGAATGGATAACTGCGGGCAGATAGTCTGAGTCTAAAATGAGACAGAGACGAAATCAGGGATGATAACTCCGATAGTTGCACCGTGGATAATATGGAAGTGGTATGTTGATGTTATAGCGTATAATCGTTCTTTTCGCAATAGCAAATTTTAATTTTGCGCACAGATTATAAAATATTGTGCGTAATTTTTATTGTAATCTTTTTCTTTTTGTGCTATAATAATTCCAGACACATATACTATTTTCGTGTGCGTGAATTTTATGATTGAAAGAAGGTGAGCGAGTGGACATCCGAGAGCAAGTAAAAGAAGTCATTATCAATAAAGGCGGCATTGCAAAATCTGCTGACTTTGTCGCTGCCGGAATCAGAGCGGTCGATGTTGTAAATCTGTGCAAC
>CALZFA010000131.1 GCA_945644815.1 uncultured Clostridia bacterium | reverse complement strand
GATACAGGGCCCTTGGCCTTGGGAATTGGAGGCATAGTATGTGGAATTACGAAAAAAGACTTGAATACCCGATTAAGATCAAAACTCCAAACCCGGAGCTTGCAAAGTTTATTATCAGTCAGTATGGAGGTCCTCATGGTGAGTTGGGAGCATCGCTGCGTTACCTTTCCCAGAGAACTTCCATGCCGTTCAGGGATGTGGCAGGAATCCTGACTGATATTGGCACAGAGGAATTAGGTCATCTTGAGATGGTCATGACCATCGTTCATCAGCTTACAAGAAATATGACCATAGAGCAGATTAAAGAGGCAGGGTTTTCTGAATACTTTGTTGATCATACTGCCGGCGTTTATCCTCAGGCCGCTTCAGGTACACCGGCTTCTGCAGCCACACTGGCTGTTACAGGTGATGCTATAGCCGACATAAGCGAGGATATGGCTGCAGAGCAAAAAGCCCGCCTTACCTATGACAATATCCTGCGCCTTGCCGACGACCCTGATGTAATTGACCCGATCCGCTTCCTTAGAGAGCGTGAAATCGTTCATTTCCAGCGTTTCGGTGAAGCGCTCAGACTTGTTCAGGACAGACTTGACAGCAAAAACTTCTATGCCATCAATCCGGAGTTCGATATGAGATAACAGATTCGGCGAAATTCTTTATTCTCTCTTTAATGCCCGGGAGCTTCAAAGCCGTTCCCGGGTCATTTGCCGTTTCAATCATGGCAAAGCGAGGAGGCAGTATGAAGTTTTTATTCATATTGATAGCGCCGATTATCTGCTGTGCCACTATGTCACCTCCGCTGTAGCCGGACACCACGATGGCGTATATTCGCTTGCGGCTGAAATCGCTGGTGCGGAAAAGAGCCGTCAGCCTGTTGATAAAAGCCATAATATTCGCGCTGACCGAATCGTTGTAATTAGGGCATATGAGCACGAGCACATCGCTTCTTATGATGGCAGGATATACCTTTTCCACCATGACGCCGCCGTAAAAGCAGCCTTCATTTTCGCCGAAGTGAAGGCAATCCTCGTACCTGCAGCCACGGCAATCCTGAACCTGACCGTTCCTTATTGAAATCTCCTCTATATCGGCCTTGCCTGCCAGATGTCCCGCCGCTTCTTTCCAAAGACTGAAGCTGTTGGAGGTAATCCTGCTGCCGGCGTGAATTGCCAGGATCTTTTGTCTTTGTAAGGCAGCTGACTCTGCTTTACCGGCCGGTGCCAACGATTTAAATCCCGCTATCTTTTCTATCAAAAGCCGGCAGCTTTTGTCATATGCCTCTTCATAGCTTACGTTCCATAACTTTGCTGACACCGCAAAATTGGACAAACTGCCTGTTGCCTCCACAAGCGGTTTCCCGGGAAATGTGCATCCCGCCATATTGGCAGCGAATACCAGTCTGCGTCCCAGGTCTTTGGTAAAGAGCTCACCGGCGCCGTCAATTATCACGCCTCCTGATGCACCTTCAAGGGCATTTCTGTTCATATTAAGAAATCGGATCACTTTAATGCACTCTATGTTTATACCGCTCTCATCAATGTCTGCCGCGAATATAATTCTGCTGTTTTTGAGATGTCCATCTGCTGCGGCCGCTGCAAACTCTTCACTTCCGCTTATTTTCAAGGGTTTAAAGGCTGCCGAATCTGTAAAACTCTCAGCCAGAACCCTATTCAGGACTTTTTCAAGCCGATCTGTGCTGTTGTTTGTGGTGCCGGCGTGGTTTGTGGCACTGGCGTCGCTGCTGTAGTTTATGGTGCTGGTGTGGTTTGTGGCGCCGGCGTTGATGCTGTGGTTTGTGGCACTGGTGTCGCTGCTGTAGTTTATGGTGCTGGTGTCGGAGTCTTGTGATTTAAGCCTGACAATATATAAATTCATCTTATTTCACTTCCTTTTTTTGTTCTGTTCCAAAAATGCGTTAAAATGCCCCTTTTTGGAACAAAAATTAAAAAAAATGTAAAAAATACTGATTTTTAATTGCTTTTAAGGTATGATGTCTTACATTTTATGGGTTATAAGGTAAATATTTCAAAAGAAACCCCTAAAATGCCGAAAAGTTGTTCCAAAAATGGCCAAAAAATAGGTTTTTTGGAACAGAAGCAAATTTCAGGCCTTAAGTCCGGTTAACTCACGGTCTCATTTCAGGCCTTAAGTCCGGTTAACTCACGGTCTCATTTCAGGCCTTACTTCTGATTCAATTCACAGAGGTTCCTGTATGCTTTCTCGATTCTTTCGTAAAGTCCCTGAGGCAGAGGAAGGTCCTCCACTATCACGCGGCCGGATGAAAAGTCAATTCGATTTTTGATGCCTAAAAAGGCTCCTTCAGGTCCGCAGCCCAGATACACCGAGCTGTAGTTCCACTCACCTCGCAGTGTGAGGAGGAGCGACATGGCCCCCGATGAAAGAGCCGGAGCAATGTATGGTTTAAATCCCAGTTCCCTTACTTTCAGGTTTGCGGACACGGTAAGCTCGGTAAGCTGCCGTGAGATTTCATCATCATAGTTTGCTATGCTGTTGGCTATGACAAGGTCCTCTCCATGTGGTCCAAAAGCACGGCCTTCCGTAAGATACGAAGCAAATCGACAGTCACCTGAAGCGTAGTACTCCGCGCGTTTGTTCATAACTCCGAGGCCGTATCCCCGTATCTGTGCGGGACTAAGACCTCTGCATCCCAAAGACTCAAAAGAGCCGGAAGCCTCTGAATGCTCTGAATGCTCTGAAGGC
>CALZFA010000130.1 GCA_945644815.1 uncultured Clostridia bacterium | reverse complement strand
GCAGGCCTTCCTTGCCCGGCAGGATTTCGATGAAAGCGCCTACAGAACCTTTTGCAGTGCTCAAAATTCTGGTAACCGTGCCTTCGTAAACCTCACCTACCTCAACATCCCTGGTGAGAAGCTCGATTTCCTTGCGGGCCGCCTCTGCACCGGCCTGATCTACGCTGTAGATGCTTACAAGGCCCGGAATATCCTCGGATATGTCAATCTTGACACCGGTTCTTTCGATAATACCGTTGATAGTCTTGCCTCCCGGCCCGATGACAATTCTGGTCTTATCAGGATCAATGTTCATGGTAATCGCTCTCGGAGCCCACTTTGACAGATCAGGACGAGGCGCAGGAATTTCTTCGAGCATCTTACCCATAATATGCATTCTGCCTTCCTTGGCCTGGTTGAGAGCCTTTTCCAGAATGTCTCTGGAAAGTCCATGAACCTTAATATCCATCTGGATAGCGGTCACGCCTATTTCTGTACCCGTAACCTTGAAATCCATGTCTCCCAGAAAGTCTTCCATTCCCTGGATATCTGAAAGGATTGCAAATTCTGAAGAACCGTCATCCTTTACTCTCTCGATAAGTCCCATTGCGATACCTGCAACCGGTCTTGTAATAGGAACGCCTGCATCCATAAGCGCAAGGCATGAACCACAGGTTGAACCCATTGAGGTTGAACCGTTGGATGACAAAACTTCGGATACAACTCTGATAGCGTAAGGGAATTCTTCTACCGACGGAAGAACAGGAATGAGAGCCCTCTCTGCCAGAGCACCGTGGCCTATTTCACGTCTGCCCGGGGAACGTGATGTTTTCGCTTCGCCTACAGAAAAACCCGGGAAGTTGTAATGGTGCATATACCTCTTTGAGGTCTGTTCGGTGATACCGTCGATGGTCTGAGCCTCACTGGCAGGAGCAAGGGTGCATACCGAAAGAACCTGAGTCTGTCCTCTTTTGAAAAGACCTGTACCGTGAGTTCGCGGCAGAACTTCGGTTTCACACCAAATAGGTCTGATTTCCTCAGGTTTTCTGTTGTCAGGACGCACTCCCTCGTCTAAGATCATGCTTCTGACAGTTTCTTTTGTAATATTGTAAAGAACGGTGTCAATATCCTTTGCGCCTTCCGGATAGATTTCCGCAAAGTGCTCCTTGGTTTCAACTTCAACAGCGTCCATATTTTCAAGTCTTTCCAGCTTGTCCGCAGTGTGGATTGCCTCTCTCATCTTAGGAGATGCATATTCTCTCACAGCAGTATCGATTTCCTCTAAAGGCTTGTAGAGGGTCACCTCCTGCTTCGGCTTTCCTACTTCCTTTACAACCTCTTCAATGAACTCTACGATTTTCTTGATTTCCTCATGGGCAAAAAGAATGGCGTCCAGCATTTCCATTTCCGGAACCTCGTTGGCTCCTGCCTCTACCATCATGATGGCTTCCTTAGTGCCTGAAACAGTCATGTTTATGTCGGACTTTTCTCTCTGCTCTAAAGTCGGATTGATAATCAGCTGTCCGTCAACTCTGCCTACTGCCACAGAGCCTGTGGGACCGTCCCACGGGATGTCAGAGGTTGCCAGTGCAACGGATGAACCGATCATGCCGCAGATTTCAGGTGAGCAGTCCAGATCTACAGACATAACTGTAGCGACAACCACTACGTCATTGTAATATCCCTTCGGGAAAAGAGGACGTATAGGTCTGTCGATGAGTCTTGATGACAGAATCGCATGCTCGCTTGGTCTTCCTTCTCTCTTGATAAATCCGCCTGGAATCTTTCCGGCGGCATACATTCTTTCTTCGTAATCAACAGACAGCGGGAAAAAATCGATGTCCGGCTTCGGTTCCTTGGATGCACAGGCTGTTACATTTACAACCGTATCTCCGTATTTAACCATTACCTGACCGTTGGCCTGTTCGCAGACCTTACCTATCTCCAGCTGAAGAAGTCTTCCTCCTACTGCCGTTCTGAAAACTCTGTAATCTTCAAATCTTGACATAATTAACAACTACCTCCTGTTAATTTTTTCTTCACTTTAAACTTCTTTTTAATTACAACGAAAGCGGGGATAATACGCCCCGCTTGCTGCTACTTTCTTAATCCTAAACGTGCGATCAGAGTTCTGTATCTCTCTAAGTCATTTTCCTTCAGGTATGCAAGAAGGTTTCTTCTCTGACCTACCATCTTCAGAAGACCTCTTCTCGAATGATGATCCTTCTTATGAATTTTAAGGTGCTCGTTAAGGTCGTTGATTCTGTAAGTTAAAATTGCAATCTGGACTTCAGGGGAACCTGTGTCACCCTCTTTTAACTGATAGTCCTTGATAATCTGCTCTTTCATTTCCTTAGTAATCATTTTAATTCTCCTTTTCTTAATTCACCTTAGCCGGGTCAAGCGCCGGAGCAGCGTCAGGACGCAGCAAAGGTAATAATTTCAACAATTTATGATAGCACAGCCGCCGCTTAATGTCAATAAAATTTTACTACAGGCGGTGGTATGCCTTAGCTTCCTCACAGTCTTTTGCAATCTGGGCGGAAAGCTCTTCTACACTTCCGAATTTTACTTCATCTCTGGTCATTTTCACAAACTCAATCTTGATATACTTCCCGTAAAGCTCCTTGTTGAAGTTAAAAATATGTGTCTCCATATTTTTCTTGAATGTCCCTATTGTAGGCTTTACACCTACGTTGGTCACACTCGGATACCTTTCTCCGTTGTAAAGGCAATAGGTTATATACACTCCGTTAGGAGG
>CALZFA010000129.1 GCA_945644815.1 uncultured Clostridia bacterium | reverse complement strand
TGTTCACCAGAATATCAATGCAACCGTATTTTGAGGCAGCTTCTCGGAACGCATTACGGACAGACTCTAAGCTGGACAGGTTGGGGCTGATTCCCGCAACTGTTGCATCAGGGTATTTTTCTTTCAGCTGCGCAACCGCTTTGTCAGCAGAACCTTGCGAACTTGCGGTCAGGATTACAGTAGCGCCTTCCTTCAAAAATTTATCTGCAGTAGCGTAGCCAATGCCGCGGCTCCCTCCGGTGATGATTGCAACTTTATCTTTCAGTCTCATAAGAATGCCTCCTTGTGTTTTGTATTTGTAGTATAGCCTGTTTCAGAGGCGCTCTCTGTGACAAAATCACATTTACTGTTTTTGGAAAAAATCATTTTAGCAGAAACTACCCTTGACAAATCTTGTCTCATAATACGATAATAATAAATCCTCCCGGCATGCATACTGTACGGGAGGATTTGCTTTTCATACAGAGTTATCACATGGTGCCTGAGGCGTTGAGCACATTGCGGATTTTGTGCTGAACCATAGCCTTGATGGCATCTCTGCCGGGACCAAGGTATTTGCGAGGGTCGAATTCAGCAGGACTTTCTGCAAGGAATTTGCGGACCTCAGCGGTGAGAGCGAGTCTAAGATCTGTGTCGATGTTGACCTTGCAGATACCGTGTTTGGTGGCCTCTGTGATCATGCCTTCAGGAACTCCCTGAGCTCCCGGAATGTTTCCCCCGTACTGGTTGCACTTATCCACGAATTCTCTGAGGACTGTGGATGCGCCGTGGAGAACCAGCGGAGTGTCAGGGATGAGGCTATGTATGGCCTTCAATCTCTCGAAGTCCAGATATGGATCTCCCTTGAACTTGTATGCACCATGGCTTGTTCCGATGGCAATGGCAAGAGAGTCCACCCCTGTTCGCTCCACAAATTCAGCGGCCTCATCTGGATCGGTGAAGGTAGCCGAACGGACATCAACCTTTACATCGTCTTCCACACCTGCCAGTTTGCCAAGCTCGGCTTCTACTACAACTCCGTGAGCGTGGGCATAATCCACAACCTCCTTGGTTATTCTGATGTTTTCTTCAAATGGATGTTTGGAGCCGTCTATCATAACCGATGTAAAGCCGTCATCTACACACTTCCTGCAGATTTCAAAGTCTTCGCCGTGATCCAGGTGGAGGGCGATGTCAAGCCCTGTATCCAGAATTGCGGCCTCAACGAGTTTTAAAAGGTATGCAGGTTTAGCGTATTTGCGGGCTCCTGCGGAGACCTGCAGAATCAAAGGGGCTTTTTCAAGCTGAGCAGCCTCTACGATACCCTGAATTATTTCCATATTGTTAACATTAAAAGCGCCGACGGCGTAATCGGATTTTAACGCCTTGGCGAACATTTCTTTGGTAGTTACCAGCGCCACAATATTACCTCCTGTTTTTGTATACTTAAGAGTACTGATGATAACATAAGTATACAACAAAGCTCAGGCAAAGTAAATCACTTGTTTAGATTCTTAAGCAGGGGACCTACCATTTCCATAAGCCCGTCAAGATTAGGTATGGCGTCTGTGTTTATCAGCTGACTCGGCTCCGGCAGTTTTGGAGGATGAGCAGCCATTTGCCCCATGTTGTCAAGTCTGTTCATCACACCTACCATTTTATGAAAATCTCCTAACAGACTGGCCGGTTCAAATCCTTTCAGAAGAGAAAACTCATGCCTTCCGTTTTTTTCTCCCGATATTCCGGCCAGAACGAGCAGCAGTACTATAACCCCCATAGCTTCCGTATTTTTGCCCATTATATATACCTCCTGTTTATGAACATATTATGAAACTCCGGGGCCTCGGGTGCATAGATTATATTATAAAGCAGACAGAGGAGGTTATTATGGATTTAAATGAGCAGATGGCAGGAGAAATCGCCCGCCAGCTTGGACTTTCGGGCAGAAACGGTGTGAGCCGGGATGTGGTCAGAGAACTTGAAAGAAAAAGTGATGCAGAGCTGTCACGGGATATTCTGCGGCTTAAGAAGCAGCTTGCAGAAAATAACATTAGCCCACAGCAGCAGATGGCTATAGTAAAGAAACTGATGCCCATGATGAATAGCGAGCAAAAAGCCCGACTACAGAAGGTAATCGAGCTTTTGAAATAACATTGAAGATATAAGAATATAAGCAAATGGACTGCGGCTTAGCCCCAGTTCATTATCTTTGCAATGTCTTTTTTGGTGGAACCCTGCTTAAATGTAAAGGTGCCGGCCCTGACCTTTTCGTGATCCAATCCGTTTTCCTCGCAGATTCTCTGATATTCAGAATAGTCCTCAAAAATGCCTTCGTCAATAAGACATTGTATAGCTGCAGATGCGCTGCTGCCCGAAACTTTGACCTCTACATCTTTAGTAAGTGCGCCGTTCTGCCACAGAGGGAGATTCAGAGTGTCATCCGGTGAAGTATCTGCGTCGCCGCTATCAATATCAGTGCCAGTCCGGTCCTCGTCAGTATTATCCACAGGAGCTTCTACGGATGGCCCATCGTTGCCCAAAAGCTGCTTCGGATACTCTAAAATTACACTGAGCCTCCAGAAAATCACCAGCGTGGCTGCTGCGAGAATGAGAACTGCAATAATAATATCATTTTTATCGTAAATAAAGTCCTTTAATTTCTTCATCTTTTTCCCCCACGTAAATTTCACAACTGAACCAAAGGCCCAGGCTAATAATACATTTACATTTTAGCAGATTTAGACTTTTTTCACAAGGTGTTTT
>CALZFA010000128.1 GCA_945644815.1 uncultured Clostridia bacterium | reverse complement strand
GGCATGCGCCGCAGTTTGAACTCAGCAGCGGACAGTGTGCTTATGTGCCTACAGGAGGAATGCTTCCTCATGGAGCTGATGCCGTTGCCATGGTGGAGTACTGTCAGCCTTTTGGAGCAGACAAAGTTGCGGTGTATTCACCCTTGGCTGAGGGGCACAACATGGTGCGCTCCGGAGACGATGTGAGTCGCGGTGCGCGCCTTATACAGAGAGGCCGCAGGATAAGACCTTCGGACATGGGACTTCTCAGCGCAGCAGGAAAGACGCAAATAAAGGTTTACAAGCCTTGGAAGATATATATTATTTCGACGGGAGATGAAATTGTGCCGCCGGAGGCTGCGCCGGCAGCCGGACAGGTTCGCGATGTGAATTCAGCAGGGCTTCTGGGTGAAGCTCTGGCATGCGGATTTGATGTTATAGGCTGCGAAGTGGCATGCGACAGTCAGGCAGTCCTTACCGATAAAGTCCGCAGTGCCATGAAGGAATGTGATGTGGTTGTGATTTCAGGAGGCAGCTCTCAGGGAAAAAAGGATGCCACAGAGGCTGTAATTGAAAGCCTGACATCAAGCGGTGCATTTACTCACGGGCTGGCGGTAAAGCCGGGTAAGCCTACCATAATCGGATTTGATGAGCCCACAGGCTGCGCCGTAATCGGACTTCCGGGTCATCCTGTCGCCGCACTGCTGCTCTTCAGACTTGTTGTGGGAGGAATATGGAAAAGACTGACCGGCTCGGTGACCGCCGAAAAGGAAATTGCAGTTGATGCTGTTATGGCATCTAACATAGCCGCTTCACCGGGACGCAAGACATTCCAGCTGGTGACCCTGGATTACGAGCATATCGACATTGATACCGGCCTCCCGAAGGCAGTACCGGTACTGGGAAAGTCAGGGCTCATACGGACTATGAGTGCCGCGGACGGATATATTGTCATGGATGTAAACGACGAAGGAACATGCCGCGGAGAGAGGGTAAAAGTGTGCTTGCTGTAGGAAAAGTTAAAAGGAGGTTGGACATATGGCAAAGTTGGAACAAACTTTAAAGGGTGATTTTAACGAGATAATTCACATGATTGAGGAAGGGATACTGAATGGAAGCATGTCAGCATCCTTAGAAGATTCCAGTGACTTCCGTAGCGGAACTGCAAGATGCAGTGTCCGTGTCTTTGAGAGATACAGTTATGCCGGCAGTAACCGTGTGAGCCTTAATGTTACTATGTTTCAAGACGGCAACGGCCCCATACAACTTTCTGCAATCACCTCAGGAGGAAGCCAGGCAACATTTTTCAAAATCAACACCTGGGGAGAAGAGGCGTTCCTTGATAAGCTGAGAGAGCTTTTATAAATGTCATATCGATAATCTCTGATTTGGCAGGCCAAAGTAAAATAGCAAAAATGGTCGAGAGATTTCCAACCGCATTGTTGTATGATGTTTACGTCAGGAGGTGGGAAAATGCAGGAACAAATTGAAGCAGTACAACGGATGCAAGAGTATATCGAAAAACATCTGTGCGAAAAAATTTCTCTTGCAGAGGTTGCAAAGGCATCGTTGTTTTCACCCTGGTATGCAAGGCGGTTGTTTTTAGAATATACAGGTGTAACGCCGGCTGATTACATCAGAAAACTAAGATTAAAGCAATCTGCCCTCAAATTACGGGATGAAGATGTAAAAGTACTGGATGTCGCTCTGGATTATGGCTTTGGAAGTGTCGACGGATACCAAAGAGCCTTTCGTAAAGAGTTTGGATGCAATCCAAGTGAGTATTCTGCCAATCCGATTCCGCTGCATCTTTTTACACCTTACGGCGTAAAATTCAGGTTTTTGGAAAGGAAGGAAACGACCATGAGTGCAAAAAATGTATTTATTCAAGTGATCGACAAACCAAAGAGAAAGGTTATTGTCAAACGAGGGAAAACAGCCACGGAGTATTGGAAATACTGCGAGGAAGTCGGCTGCGACATTTGGGGAGTTCTGGTTAGTATGAAATCTCTTTGTGGTGAGCCGGTTTGTCTGTGGTTGCCGAAAGAGTATATCAAACCGGGAACAAGTGAGTATGTGCAGGGTGTTGAGGTATCGGAGGATTATAGCGGAGAAATTCCCGATGGCTTCGATATTATTGAACTTCCGGCTGCAAAGTACCTTATGTTCCAGGGGGAACCATTCAGGGAAGAAGATTATGAGCAGGCGATTGCGGAAATTTGGGAAGCTGAGAAAAAGTACGATCCATCGATTATTGGTTATCAGTGGGATGACTCAAACCCAAGGATTCAGCTTGAACCGATTGGCACACGAGGATATATAGAATTACTTCCCATAAAGGAATAATATGAGCAGGTATATAGCCTTATTAAGAGGCATCAACATAAGCGGAAAAAACAAAATACCGATGGCAGAACTGAAAGAGGGCTTTAAAGAACTCGGTTAGGCAGAAGTCAGCACTTATCTCAACAGCGGAAATGTCATATTTTCCGCTGCTGAGAAGGACGAGACTGCTCTTACAGATAAAATCAGGGAGATAATACAGGACCGTTTTGCGCTGGAGTTTGCCGAAGCAGCAATGAGGATTGCTCCCTGCTATTATGTGACGGGAAATCACGAGGCAAGAATATCCGAGTACGATACTTCTTTCCCACAGACCGGAAGTGATTTTGATAGAGCTGGGAGTATCTTTATTGCCCTGATGATTTACGACTTGAATAGGTGAACGATGACGAAAGGAAACATGAGGAGTAATTATGGAGTATATCAGAGTTACAAAAGAAAATATAGAAAAAGAGCATATATGCTGTGCGATTTCAAATAACAAGGATATTCAGGTATCATCAAAAAAGTCATGGCTGACCGAACGCTTTGATGATGG
>CALZFA010000127.1 GCA_945644815.1 uncultured Clostridia bacterium | reverse complement strand
GGTGCCGGAGCAGCAGGAAAGTCGGGTGCAGGAGCTGACAGCGGCACCGGCACGGATGCACCGGACAGTGACACGGCCGCCAAAAAGCCAGTATATCTGACCTTTGATGCCGGATATGAGAACGGTTATACAGCCGAGATTCTGGACATATTAAAGAAAAAGGAAGTACCGGCGGCATTTTTCCTGGTCGGAAATTATATTGAGGAAAACCCTGAACTCGTAAAACGGATGGAGGCGGAGGGACACATCGTAGGCAATCACACCATGCACCACCCGGATATGTCCGGTATTATCGACGAGGAGGCTTTTAAAGAAGAGATAACCGAACTGGAAGATGCATATAAATCTGTGGTGGGAAAGGAGCTTCCGAAGTTTTACAGACCGCCCCAGGGAAAGTACTGCGAGGCCAATCTTGAGCAGGCGTCCCGAATGGGCTATACAACAGTTTTCTGGAGTCTTGCCTATGTTGACTGGCTTGAAAATGATCAGCCGGAGGAAACAGAGGCCATAAATCTTTTAAACAAGCGAATACATCCGGGAGCTATTGTTCTTCTCCACAGCACATCAAAGACCAACTGCAAGATTATGGAAAGACTTATAGACGGCTGGAAGAATCAGGGCTACGAGTTCAGGAGCATATCGGAATTAGGTATGGGGAAGGTGTAGAAACGAGGCATCAAATCTTCACCTAAAACACACAAAAAACTTTATAAAAAATGTTGACTTTATAGGGAACCGGGGGTATATTATATATAGTGATTAGCACTCGAAGGTAAAGAGTGCTAACGACAGAAAAAGAAAGGAAAAGAGATTATGGAATTAAGCGAACGAAAACTGAAGATTTTGCAGGCCATTATCGGTGACTATGTGAGAACTGCAGAACCCGTCGGTTCCAGAACTCTTTCAAAAAAACCGGAGCTTGATTACAGTCCGGCCACCATCAGAAACGAGATGGCTGACCTTGAGGAGATGGGTTATCTCACACATCCTCATACATCGGCAGGAAGAGTTCCTTCCGATAAGGCATACAGATTGTATGTAAATGCTCTTATGGAAAAGAAAGAACTGTCCAAAGAGGAAAAGAATATAATCGCAGAGCGGCTTCACTCCACAACCGATGAGTTCGAAAAGACCATTGAGCACGCGGCAAGTGTGCTTTCGGAGATTACCAATCTGACAAGCTTTGCTCTCACCCCAAAAAAGAGTGAAGATGTGCTCAAGTTCATAAATCTTCTTCCGGTGGATGAGGATACAGTGGTGCTGATGATTGTCTCTGAAAGCGGAAAGGTTTCAAACAAGGCGGTTCATATGAGTGTGCCATACACAGATGAAAATCTGCAGCTGCTTTCCAAGACCATGACATACAACTACAAGGGCAAGACCATCAGCCAGGCACTGACAAACAATATTATTGCCAATTTTGAGACAGATATCGTAGCTATGAGCGGTCTTGCTGAAGATGTGATGCCCAACTTCATGAAGACCCTTGAGGATATGCTGAATGTAAACCTCTATATGGAGGGGCTGACAAACATCTTTGACATTCCGGAGTACAGCGACCTTTCCAAGGCAAGAAGCTTCATCGAGATGCTAAGCCAGAAGGAGGAACTGACAAAGAAACTGATAGAGCGCGACGACGGTATAATAGTAACTATCGGTGAGGAAAATCCGGAGGATATCATGCAGGATTGCTCACTGATAACAGCAAGCTATCATGTGGACGGCAAACTGGTGGGCAAGATAGGAGTTATCGGACCTACCAGAATGAAGTACGGTGAGGTAACATCTATAATCGAATATCTGACAGACAATCTTAACAATACATTTAAACTTGAAAGCGGAGGTAATGAGGAAGATGAGTAACGAAGAACTTAAAAGGCAGCAGGATGATGCAGGAGCAGCAGAACCGGAGACAGAAAAGGCAGCCGAAGGGGAAACTGTTGGTGAGGGGATTTCTGCTGACGAGGAGGTCTCCGGCGATAAAAAGGAGTCCGACAGCCAAGAAGATGGCGCAGAGAAACCGGCTGCAGCAGAGGAAGACCCTCTTAACACCAAGTACCTCAGACTGATGGCAGATTTTCAGAATTATAAGCGCAGAACAGAAAAAGAAAAAAGTGACATTTATGCATTCGCCAACGAGAAAATCGTAAGCGAGCTGCTTAATGTGATAGATAACTTTGAGAGAGCTTTAGACGCCGGAAATGAAGGCGACAGCTTTGTAGAAGGAATGAACCTTATTTTCAAACAGCTCCAGGGTGTGCTTGAAAAAGCAGGAGTGGTTGAAATAGAAGCTTTGGGCCAGGATTTTGACCCGAACTTCCACCATGCGGTGCTGACAGAGGATTCCGCCGAGTACGAAAGCGGAAAGGTTACTGCAGTGCTGCAGAAGGGGTATCTTTTAAACGATAAAGTCATCAGACCGAGCATGGTCAAGGTGGCAAACTAAAGACGACGATAACAAGGAGGAAAATAAAATGGCAAAAGTAATAGGTATTGACTTAGGAACAACAAATTCATGTGTAGCGGTATTAGAAGGCGGTGAACCTACAGTTATAGCCAATTCCGAAGGAATGAGAACCACTCCGTCGGTAGTAGGTTTCAAGAAGGATGGCGAAAGACTGGTAGGCGAAACTGCAAAAAGACAGGCAGTTACAAATCCTGACAGAACAGTTTCATCCATCAAGAGACATATGGGTGAAAACTATAAAGTAACTATTGACGGTAAGGATTATACACCGCAGGATATTTCTGCAATGATTCTTACAAAACTTAAAAACGATGCTGAAAGCTATCTGGGAGAAAAGGTTACGGAAGCGGTTATTACCGTTCCTGCATACTTCTCTGACGCTCAGAAGCAGGCAACCAAAGATGCAGGCAGAATTGCGGGACTGGACGTAAAGAGAATCATCAACGAGCCTACAGCAGCATCACTGGCATACGGACTTGATAAAGAAGAAGGATCACACAAAATCCTGGTATATGACCTGGGCGGCGGCACCTTCGA
>CALZFA010000126.1 GCA_945644815.1 uncultured Clostridia bacterium | reverse complement strand
AAATATCTTGTACAATAAGACCGTGGTTATCCCCCCTGATAACCTCATAATCTCAAATCCAAAATACCCCTTTTGAACAAAGTAGACTGCTCCCCTGCAGTCTATTTTGTTTTTCTGCGTAAAATATGATATGATATGAAGCGATAAAACCTTCATTGAACCTGGAGAAACTTATGAAAATAATCACCTACAACCATAGTCATGAATATTTTTACTCCGGCATCTGGGAACGCTATTTCGGAGGAATGAGTTTTTGTGTTTTTGATATAGAAACCCTGGGTCTTAATCCTGCCTTCTGCCCTGTTGTTCTTGCCGGCGTTATGACTGTTGAAAGCAGCGGAGACTGTCTGCTTACTCAGTATTTCGCCGAAACCCCGGAAGATGAAAAGGATCTTCTCAAAACTCTTGGCGAATATCTCAACCACTTTGACTTTATTCTCACATATAACGGCCGTCACTTCGATGTTCCCTTTATCAAGAAAAGGGCCGAGGCCTGTGGTCTTGCTGATTTCTCAGTGACGCCATACAATCTGGACCTCTACCTGGTAATAAGAGGTCACAGTTCTTTAAGACATATACTCAAAAGCCTGCGCCAGAGTTCTGTGGAGGAATATATGGGGCTTTCTTCAAAACGCTTTGACGAAATTTCCGGCAAAGAGAGCGTGGACCTCTACCGTGAATATCTAAAGTGTTCTGACTCCGGGCACAAAGCAGCTCTTATGGATAAAATTCTCCTTCACAATCACGACGACCTGATGCAGCTGTACGGAATTGTACCGGTTATCAGACAAACCGACTTTCACAATGCCATGTTCACCTTAGGTTTTCCGATAAAGGGTGAAAACGGATGGCCCGATTTTACCGTAAAAAAACTTAACCTTTCCTCGAAGAGCCTTACGGTTTCAGGGAATTTGACCGAACGCTGCTGCGACTATATACCTTATACCGGCTTCAGCTCACCTTTTCAGCCGTTTTCCTGCACCATAACAAAGGAGGGGAGATTCGAATTCACTTTCCCTGTAACCAAAACCCCCGATGCTGTATTTGCCAACGCAGCGGAACTCTTGGGTGATACCTCTGCACTTAAAATGCTCAGCGGTCATATAAACGGATTTCTGATACTTTGCGAACAAAACAAAAGAAACCCCCTGGAAATCAACATGCTTTCCAGAGAGCTTCTTCTTAAATTCATGAATGAAACACCTTACATATGATTATTATTAAAAATGCCATGCCTGTTTTATAAGTTCACGGGTAACACGGGGAACTGTGCAAAGCAGGCTTTTCCTATTGACCCTTTCGGACCATTTGTGATATTCCTTTCCTATAGGCCCGTAAATAATTGACGGTACGCTTATCTTTTTTATGGCGGCAAAGTCAATATTATAAACATGTCCCCACAGAGGAGTTGCTGCGGCAAAATCACCATTACCGGCATCCTCTCCTGTAACTGCTGTATAGCTGTTATCCGAAATTCCCATAAAAAAATTCTGATAGGTAACATCTACTCCTTCTTCTGCTGAAATCCCTGCGACTATGTCATAAGCCTTCTTGGCAAAAAACTCTTTGCCGTTTACCATGTTTCCGTTTACTGCCGGATAGTAAGGCGGAGCAAATGCAAGCAGAACCACCGGATCGGTAAAGCCTGCAAAATCCAACACCTTTTCCATCAAGCTGATGGTTCCGTCGGGATAATTGGTTATGCCTGATGCTATGGCATCGGAAATCTCTCCGTAGACCCTGTCATAAAACCGGCAGAATCTGTCGCCGTATCTTTCGGTGAGTTCATCCCGCAGCCGGTTGAAGGTGTAGACTTTCGGTCGCAGCCCCAGGCTTGGTTTGGTTTCAAATCTGTTAATTTTTTTATACTGTGCATAGGTGTATTCCAGTTTTTCCGCTTCTTCCTGTGCCACGTGGCTGCAGATGGCTGAAAGCTTTTCCATAATACTATTCGGGGCCGAATTTAAGCTCAGGACCGTAAAATATCCGGCAGCCCTTAAAGGTATGGAAACATCATAAACGTCTTTTAAATCCCTCATTTTGAGCCACGTAGGCGGCATTGTAGCCTCGTCTTTATATTTATCCGTAAAATACAGTGACCCGTTTGTCTTTTGGTAAATTCCCGTAAGAACACTGAGAGGATTAAATCCGTCAAAACAATGTCCGATATGGCTGCTTATTCCCTGAACCATTATAACAGGCATAGTCTTGCCTACCGTTCCCAGAAACATGACCTGACTGTCTCCTACTATATCCGTAGGTTCCGGGTTTATGAGCAGCTTATAATCCAGTTTTTTCTTTTCTTTTATATCTGCCAGCAGACCTGCCGCCCTTCTCATGCCGCAGGAATATGATTCCTCGTCGGGAACAGGCATAAACAGCACGCTGCCTTCCAGTTCACCCTTTAAAGCCTGCTCGGAAAACTCCTCAAGAAGAACCATGTGTATGGCAAGTCCGCCCTTCATGTCCGCAGCACCCTTTGCCCATATCCATTCTCCGCTGTCCATGTCGCGCTGCTGATCCTCTGTCATGGGGTTTTTCTTAAGAGCATCTTCCAGATCTTTTCCGATACTGTAAGCCAGCTCCCCCGCATCTCCATAGTCGAACTCATCCACCACATCAAAATGGCCGCCCAAAATTACCGTATTTCCCGAGTTTCCCTCAACAAGCCCATAAGGTATATGTCTTTCCATCGGGTCTGTTTCTATCTCCGCAATGCCGCAGTTTTCACTGTGCTTCTTAAAATATTCCATCCCTTTTATATATTCATATATATAATCAGATGCTGAATTTTCCTCTGAAGTCCCCGTGCGGCTTTTCAGTGCAGTTAGCTCCGTAAGAATTTTAAGTATCTTTTCTTCCATTTGTAAAAAATCTCCGTAAACATCTTCCCATATTTTGTAATCAATACACGACCTGATACCTATAACAAAAGGCAGGTACATGTCCTGCCTTTATCAGATATGGTGACTCTATCGGGATTCGAACCCGAGTAGCCGCCGTGAGAGGGCGGAGTCTT
>CALZFA010000125.1 GCA_945644815.1 uncultured Clostridia bacterium | reverse complement strand
GATTTCAGATGGGGACTCAGATGATGAATAAAAAACGACATCTTGCCTTTAAGTCCTCCAATCGGACCGAAAAAGGCAGCTATGTCGTTTTTGCTAAGATTCAGAATTCGTGCGTCATGCAGTTAAGCACAACATCACAGGACGGTTCTTTAGTCCTTACAGGAATCAGTATCGCAGCGAGTTTCTTCTTCACCCGAATCATCACAGAATCCTTGGCTGCAGCCTTCACATTCACACTCTTCACCGCATTGGTCTTCATAGAAATTCTCTATCTTCGAAAGTCTCTTGTCCACGGATACTGTCTTTCTGCAGAGTATAATGAACATGAGGACCAGCTCTGTACTGATGCGAAGAGCCACATTTCCAATAAGGATGGTGCATGCTCCGGCAAGGAAAGAACCCAGCACAATATATACCAGGCCGGCCACCGTAATTACACATGCCGCAATAACATACAGAAATTTTATTATATTTTCTGTATAAAAACGGTTAAATGTCAGTACGTTATAAAGATTTCCCTTAAATCCGCTGAACTTTCCTTCGTTGTTCTTTTTCAGAAAAGTAAAAAAAAGAACGATTCCCAATACTATTGCCAGCACTATGGCCACCGTCAGTATTACTGCCGTATTGGCGTAATTGAATATAGGGTTTGAATAGAAGTCATAATAATCGTAGTTCATTTTAATTTTCTCCCTGTTTTCTTTTTTAAAAAAATATCTGTCTCTTTTATATTGTAACATTTTGTCGAATTATGTCAACCTTTGTTCTTAAAACATCAAACATTTTTCAACACTTCTCAGACCTTTATTTTCCAACATTTAAGGGTGTTATCCACAACTTGTCCTAAAATCGTATACAATTTTATTCACAATCGCCTGTGGATAACTTGATTCGCCAAACTCCTTGAAAGCACTGGGTGTATCACATTCCTACCTGTTTGTCAATATATAGTTATCCACAGATTTTTTTGCACAAAAAAATTCAATTATATGTCTTTGTTCGCGCTGTCAATAACTTGCATTTTTTTCGGTCTTTCAAGGCATAAAATTTCATTTACCCCCTGCCATATTGCATCTGAAAGCTTTTGTTGATATTCAGGGGTTTGAAGCAGATCACACTCTCTTTGATTAGATAGAAAACCACATTCCACCAATATTATCTTTGCTTTTATTTCCTCGAAAAGAAGTATGTCATTCTTGGCCATGGCCTCTCTGGTTCTTCCGTCATCGATGTTGATTTCAAGGGTTTTTTGAACACTTTCAGCAAAATCCCGGCTGCTTTGTTCGCCTTTTAGCACGTTTGTTCTTTCCTCTTCAGCCTTTGGATAAAAAACCTGCGGGCCGTATACTGATGCATCCTGTGGGAAGCTGTTAAGATGTATGGAGATTGCAATGTCGGCTCCCTTTTCCTCAATTATCTTCTTCCTTGTCAGAAGGTCTTCCCTTTTTTTCTGTCTGATAGTCTTGCCGTCATCAGTATAAAGGCCTCTGTCGCTGTCACGTGTCATAATAACCTCTGCTCCATATGCTTGTGCCGTCTCTGCCAGCTTCTCTGCAATACTCAGATTAATATCCTTTTCCTGAATGCCTCCCGGGCTTGATGCCCCGCCGTCCATTCCTCCGTGACCTGCATCGATGACAATTACAGGTATGTCTTTGCCGGCGGCCCCCGTCAGTCTTTCTCCTATGCCCAAATCAAAGATATTAATGCCGCTGAAAAACCAGCAGCACATAATACAACTTGCCGTAAAAGCCGTCAGAACCGCCGCCGTCTGTCCCAGATATTTTCCTTTCACTTTATACCCCCTCTTTTTTTACTAATTTATGAGCGGGGCTTGCCTTTCTTACCCCAATTGTGATATATTCTTGCAAGAGGAGATTAATGCTATGAAAACAGTCAGACTTTTTAAAGAAGATGTATATATGAATGAAGCCGAAGCTGTCATCACCTCAGTTTCACCGGCAAAGGAGGGTAAAACCGCCGTAACCCTTGACAGAACCATTTTCTTTCCTGCAGGAGGCGGACAGAGCTGCGACAGAGGTTCTGTATCGGGGTTTGAGGTTTCAGAGGTGTATGAGGACGAAAAATCGGACGACATAGTACACATTATCGACTGTTCTCCCGAAGAGTTTAAAACGGGCAAACCGGTACACCTTATTCTCGACTGGGACCACCGCTTCGACAATATGCAGCGTCACTGCGGAGAACATATCCTCAGCGGTATGTTCTACAGGGAATACGGCGGTGTCAACAGAGGCTTTCATATGGGCGACCAGTATATGACCATTGATATCAGCCTTGAAGCCATGCCGGAGTATACATCACTCACATGGGATATGGCAAAACATGCGGAAGAATGTGCCAACGAAGCCATATGGCAGAATCAGCCGGTTATCACACGACATTTTGACAGAAAAAAGGAAGCGGAGAATCTGCCCCTGCGCAAGGCTCTGACTCTGGAAAAAGATATCACCATCGTTTGCGTAGGCTCAGTTGAAAATCCGTCAGACTGCGTTGCCTGTTGCGGCACCCACCCTTCTTCAGCCGGACAGGTAGGCCTTATTAAAATATTCAAGGTGGAGCCTAACAAGGGTATGTTCCGCATCTACTTTGAAGCAGGCAGACGCGCCTTTCTCAAGTATCAGGATGAACTGGATACTCTCATAACACTATCCAGCTCTCTTAGTGCCGGTACAGACGATGTCCTTGCCAAGTACCGAGCTCAGTCAGAAAAAAACAAGGAAGCCAGGAGCCAGCTTCACTTTCTTAAAAAGGAAATTATCGCTCGTGAGGCGGCGGATATTGCAGAAGCTCTGAAAAGAGGCGAGAATAAGCGGTGCTACAAAATATTGTCATTAGACGATTTGAACGCACTGGCACGTGAAGTTTCTCCTTATGTGAAGAAGACAGCCTTCCTTGTACATGAACCATCCTATACGGTATTCATTGTATCCGACGGTTCTGTAGACTGTGGTAAGCTGGTAAAAGAAAACGCACAGATCTATGGCGGCAAGGGCGGCGGCAATAAAACCTGTGCCCGTGCCATTTTCTCCAAAGATGAGTACGTGGATACATTTATAGATCTTATCGAAAAGCACCTCAGGT
>CALZFA010000124.1 GCA_945644815.1 uncultured Clostridia bacterium | reverse complement strand
CTTCCAGTGATTCAGATGCTTGATGGGCATGACCTCTCCGGAGAACATGACTCTTCTGACCTTTTCGGGAACCTTGTACTCAAGACCATTCATGACAGAGACAAAGCACAGAGCACTTACCGCCCAGGTGAGGTTCGTGATTTTCTTTTCCGAAAGGTAATCCATCAGCTCCATGGGATTGCTGAAATAGCTGCGGGGAATCAATTGCAGCCTGCAGCCTGCAAAAAGTGCAGAATAAATGTCTTTAACAGAGACGTCAAAATCAAACGGAGCCTGATTGCCAAGGACATCCTCTTTGTCTATACCGAATATCTCCACAAAAGAAGAAATAAAGCTGATGACTGAGCGGTGTCCCACGGTAACGCCCTTGGGAACTCCCGTACTGCCACTGGTAAAATTCACATAAAGAGGATCCACATCCATGGCCTTTTCACGGATGTCAGAAAGAAGCGCCTCCTCCTCTTTCGTAATGCCTTCCGCCCGCGCATCTTCCCTGTCCTTTATGCCGGGAAGATCGTTAAGCACATAAAGCTCTGGGCTAACAACCGTATTCGCTGTTTTTCTAAACTCCGTAATAATCCCTTCTGCCTTCTCCCTGTTGGCATAATCTGTGAGCACAACAGAAGGCTCAAGGGTTTCAAGAATTTTCACTGTTCTCGCCATGGGCTGAGAAGGATCCAGAACACTGTAAAATCCACCCGCATAAACGATGCCAAAAAAGCCGATGAGGGCCGGCACGCTTTTCTCAAGATAAAGGGCCACAGGCCTCCTTGGCGCAGTGTGCTGCGAAAGGAATGCCCCCAGTTTTTTCGATGCCAAAAGCAATGCGCTGTAACTCAGTTCCTCTTTTTCATCTCCGCAGGCAATCGCGGTTGGAACTGAAAGCGCGCTCTTTTCCAGAAATTCCAAAACGTTTTTCATACTATATTATTCTCCCGGTTGTGCCGGTTCCTTAAAACTCATCCGGCGTGTAGAACTTCTCTTTTCTCTGCTCCTGTGGTTCTTCAATATACTCTGCCAGTATTTTTGAAAAACGGATCGCGCCGGCTGTATTAAAGTGACCGGTATCCTTATATTCATCAAGCTCCATCTCGTAATATTCCGGCTTTGCCAGATTGAAATTTTGATAGGTAAAGCCATATTCGTCAAAAAGAAGCGTGAGCTGCCTTACTGTCTCCTTGTAACTGTCAAGGGAATAAATATTCAGTGCCGTTGGGTAGGGAAGCGTAATGGGAATGAGCTCCACACCCTTTTCTCTGCAATAAGAAGCGATCCTGTTAAGTTCCCTTCTGCTGTCGCTGCTCAAAGAAAGCTCCTCCAGGGAATCTGACGTGCGGTTCCACTCGCGTGCTTCCTCTCGTTCGATAACGCGGAAATCTGCCGCGAGGATCTCCTCTGCAGGTTCCCGTCCCGAAGAAAGCCTGTGTCCACTCTCTCCATAGACCTTACCGTCTCTTTTTTCTCTTAGATTCTGCCCGATGTCCGTCACCCTGTCATAGGTCCAGGGGAAGAAGAAATTAACAGAGCCTGTGTGCATAAGGACCGGTTCATCCAAAAGGAACTCTCCGGTTTCCTTTCCTGCTGTCATGAAATCTGTTGTAAGATTTCTCGCTCTCTGGAAGCTGGCATCTGCCCGGAAATTGTCCTCTCGCTCTATCTCCGTGATCTCATCATCCACACACAGGACCACCCTACTCACACCCTTTTCTTCCACTGCAGCACGAATTGCCGAATAGGAACTCCTGAAGCTCTGCATGTTGGTCCCCATGTTAAAGGAGGAGGTATGAAGGGCGTCATCAATCGTCTCCGGATCAATACCGCAGAGACACTGGGAAGATCCGGTATAGATCATCTGTGGCGACGCTTCCTTAAAATACAACCACATTTCAAGCGAAGACCCTCTATATGGAGTCAGTACATAACTTAATATTCCATTTCCAAGAAGAAACAAAACCAAAATGAGAAGTATTGTTACAGTACCTGCGGAAATTTTCTTTTTATCAGAAGTTTGCATAAAGGAACCCTCCCGCATTCTGTACAAACATGAAAGACAGCAGTGTAAGGAACAGCATGGCTGTCACAAAAACTGCGTGACGAAGCACCGACTTTTCCAGTACTTTCAACGGTTCCTGTCCCTTTTCTTTCAGGATGCTAATGATAAACACCAGGATAATGGAAAGCGAAGCTACAAGAAAGCTTCCCGCAGTATAAAGCGGTTTTCCTGTTTCACTGTTAAAAAGCGTATCACTCACCGCAGGGAGAAACTCCCCTGCCCGGAAGGATGTAAAAGAAAGCCGCAAAGCTGTAAAAGAAGCCGCCACATCTTCAATTCTATCAAAATACCAGCCGATATTGACGATAAAAAATGTCCGAAGGATGCGGAAAACATGAAAAGCTCCGCTCTCCGTTTTTATTTTTAATTTTTTCGAAAAATCTGTAAAAAGAGGCGCCAGAAGGTCACTTAATGCAATGATAATTCCATTATAGAGCCCCCACAAAAGGTAGTGAAGCTGCGGACCGTGCCACACACCCACCACGATAAATACCACAATATTCGAAATGCAGGCAGGTAACACTCTTTCCAGATGCTTTCCGTACTTCTTCCCTGCCTTTTTACCCAGTTTCACCATGGGTTTTGTAAGTGCAAGTGGATAGAAAATATAATCTCTCATGAAAGCGCCCAGGGAAATGTGCCATCTGCGCCAGAAATTGCCAAGTGATGTAGCAAAATAGGGCTGTTTGAAATTGGGTGCAAGGATAATTCCAAACAATGCCGAGATACCGGTAATGATATCGATTCCACCGGAAAAATCAGCATACTGCTGCGCAGAATACAAAAGAATACCAAAAGAGAGAAGACTTCCGGGCTTCGCAGCGATAGCACCGTCAAGAATCCTCGCAATAGGATCAAACAAAAGATCGGCAATGGCATACTTCTTCAGGCACCCAAACAAAATAAGGAAAAATGCATTTTTGACCAGATCCCTGTTTAATCCATGTTCTCCTTCAAACTGATGAGCAAGTGCATCGTATCTGCCGATAGGTCCCTGCAGAAGCTGAGGAAACCATGAAATAAACAGAAGAAACCGGGGAAAAGATTTCTCCGCAGGATACTTTCCGTTATAAATATCCACAAG
>CALZFA010000123.1 GCA_945644815.1 uncultured Clostridia bacterium | reverse complement strand
TTGCGGCGGGCATATTTCTTTTTTCTATCCAAGCGAGTACGGTGTCACGGCTGACTCCGAGGTATTCGCAAATTTCTTTCATTGAGTACCAGCGCTCGATGTTAGAATCCATTAAAATTTTCCTCACTTTCGGGTAGTTATAATCATACAATTTTAATATAGCACATTTTAGAGTTAAAATCAAGGATTATTGCGGATTTATAAAGGAAAGACGGGAAAACTTCATAAATTCAAGCGGACGAAAACGGAGCTGTCTTTTGTAACAGCTCCGTTCATAATAGTAATGTGTTTAATTATTTTACAAGTGAAAACTTGCAAAGGCTGCGAGGCGGACGATTTGAACCGGCTTAGAAACCGGCACCGGACTTCATCCGCAACCCCTTCACTAGACTAAGTATTCCGGGAATGGGAGACTTTTTTATTGATTAATCAGTAATATTCACCCGGCACTTCCACAAGCAGATCGGAAACAGGAAAACTTGCACATGGATGGATGAAGCCATATTCCTTATCCGCCCAGCGCCTTCCCTCGTTTTCCTCAGGCAAATATACTTCACCGGAAACAAGTCTGCTGCGGCACCAGCCGCATTCGCCGCTTCTGCACCTTGACGGAGCCTTGATACCCGCTCTTTCAAAAGCCGTAAGAAGTGGTTCTGTTGAAGCAGCCTCTATTACATATTCAGCCGGTCCCTGCTTAACAGTTACCTTGAAGCTTTTGCCCACTGCCTCCTTAGGAAAATCTTCTCGTTCTGCAACATTCTTTGTTACCCCGAGGGTTTCTCTGCGCACAAGTCTTTCCGGCAGCCCAAGCTTCTTTATTTCATCTGCTTCAAACTTATACATGGCCTCCGGCCCGCAGATGAAAACGCTGTACTCGTCTGAGGCGTATTTTTGTATGAGCTCTGCGGTAATAAAACCATGCTCATAACCCTCTCTGTCTTCTTCAGAAAGTACATGCACTATCTTTACCTTATCACAGGTCTCACAGATTTCATCAAATTCGTTCTTGAAAAGAATGTCTGCTTCGGTTCTGCTTCCGCTGAGTATTGTAAGATTAAAGTCCTCAGCACCGTCTCTGATGGCACAGGCCATTGACAAGAAAGGTGTAATTCCGGAACCGCCCGCCAGTGCAACCACGTTGCTGCTGTCACGAAGTCCTTCATAGTAAAATTCTCCCTGAGGAGAAGAAATTACAATCTTATCTCCTTTTTTAAGATTTTCCAGCATCCAGTCAGCGGCAAAACCTTCTGGATTCTTTCTGACTGTAACCGCGTATTTTCCTTCTAAAGCTAACTTTGGTGCCGAGCTGATGGAGTAAGGACGTGTAATATAGCTGTCGCCGATCTGCAGCTTAAGTGACAGATACTGTCCGGCTCTGAAATACGGCAGGGCTGTTCCGTCCTCTTTGCCTAGTATAAAGGTCTTGGCTCCGGCTGAATCATGGTTTATTATGTCCAATACCGCAACATCAATAAACGCAGGGTGAAGAGCTGCCCCGTTGGCATTTATTGCAAAATCCCCGCAAACCTCTTTGGCGGGAGCTGCCTGAATGTGTTTTTCGCGCACTTTAGCCATATTCTTAAATTTCAGCATATCAAGAGCGCCAATCAATCCCACTTTAACATTTACTGCCATTATTGGTCACCTCCTTTGGTCCATTGGTCAAGGTCTTTAAGTGCTAACTTGCCTATGAGGGAACCTGTGATATAGCAGCCGCTGTAGCCGTCACCTCTTGGGCCTGCGGCACCGATAGGTCTCAGCCCCTTTACAGGATAATCCGATGCAAGCATCATCATTCTGGCCATAATACCGTCCCACTCAGTTACTTCATATCCGTATACCGCACCTTCCGGAGCATTCAGATATCTCGCAAATGTCCACGGACTTGCTGTGGACATCTCAATAATATGACCTCTTATATCTATCCCTGTCTTTTCTTTGACAATTCCAAGCATCTTGTCAAATACCTTGTTTTTCATGGCGAAATAGTCTTCCTGTTTTAAGTTGTCCCAGTCATTCTTGGATCCCAAGGTTGTGATGGAGCATATGCAGGTACCCTCCGGAGAACAGTCAGGGTTAGCAACATTCATGCAAAGGAAGATACAATATTCGTTTGTATCGATTCCTTCGAGAATTTTTTTGTACTCTTTTTCAGAGTCAGAGCTTCCGGCCAGGAAGTATGAATAGTTTTCGATTCCCAAATCTTTATAGTCGCAGTCCAGCACAAAATATGCCGTAAGCATTCTGGCACTAAAGGCCTGGTTGCGGGCTGCCGAAAGTTTTTTCTCGCGCTCAGGGACCAGCTCTTTTGGCATCATTTTGCCGTAGATAATATCCGGATTAATGTTAGGCAGACATATGTCGCATTCAACATCACCCATGCTGGTTCTCACGCCGCAAAGTTTGTCACCGTTAAAAATGAATTCCTCAGCTCTGCAGTTAAACCATGCTTCCCCGCCAAGCTTATAAAATCTATCCAGCATTGCCATAGAGATTTCATGTGAGGTGTGTTTTGGAATAAAGGCACCCATACGGACATAGCGCTGCATCATGGAAGCGTAATGGAAAAATGAAAGGTGATTCAAATCCATTCCCAAGTATCCCCAATATACAGACAAAATGTCCCGACATTTCTGAGGCAATCCCATAGCTTTAAATACTTTGCTGGTAGGATATGCCCCCAGGCGAAGCATGTTTGGATACTTTTCTTTCATTACTTTTGGATCTGCATGACCGTTACATGCAGAGGTGTAGTTAGCCCCCTGTCGGATTTCTTCGTAGATTTCAAAGAGATCTTCCATCTTTTCTCTGCTGCCCGGCACATAATACTCCATCTTGTCGATAAAAGCATCTATGCCGTGAGGCATGGTTACATCCATCGGTGTTCCGTCGGAATATGTAGAAATCACCCGGAAACAATCCGGAACTTCAGCCCAATTCAGTTTAACACCGTACTCATCAAAAAGCAGACGCACCTCGCCCGGCAGGCTTTCCGGACCCACATCGCACAGTTCGTGAAGTGAAGGTTCTATCTCAAATCCTCCTCTTACAAAACTCGTGGCACATCCTCCCGGAAGATTATGCTGCTCGATTAACAGCGTTTTCTTTCCTGCCGACTGCATCCTCAACGCTGCCGAAAGACCGGAACAACCCGAGCCTACGACAACAGCATCATATTTTGCCATATAAAACTCCTTTCTGAAATTCAGCGACAATAAATATTATTCTGGTTATATTATAGCATA
>CALZFA010000122.1 GCA_945644815.1 uncultured Clostridia bacterium | reverse complement strand
CAGAGCGGCCGGGGAGCAGGTCAGAGCGGCTGGGGAGCAGGTCAGAGTAACAGAGGCGGCCGCGGCAGGCGCAAGGACAGCGAGCTTCCTGCAGAGGGCAGCCGCATAATGGGACGAGGCATAAACGGTGAGAAGAATATCGAGCTTCGCGATATAGATCCCAGACAGGGCACAGTCATCGTTGAAGGCGTTTTATTTAAAAAAGACAGCAGAGTAATCAAGACAGGAAGCGTTTTAGCTACACTTCTGATTACGGACAACAAGACTACCGTATGCTGCAAGGCATTTGTTACCGAAAACAAATGGAAGGAAATCGACACCATGCTTTCCCGAGGCGACGGTGTCAAGGTGCAGGGACAGGTACAGTTCGACACATTTGAAAACCTCAATGTAATCATGTTCAAAGAACTGGAAAAACTGGAGAAAACCCAGGAACGCCAGGACACATGTCAGACAGGAAAGCGTGTGGAGCTGCACCTTCACACCAAAATGAGTGCCATGGACGGACTCAACGAACCGGATGCAGTTGTGAGACAGGTGGCAGCATGGGGACAGCCGGCTGTGGCCATAACAGATCACGGCGTAGTGCAGTCTTTCCCTGATGCGGCCAGGGAAGCAAGGAAACAGCGCGAAAAGGGCCGGGAGATTAAGATAATATACGGTCTGGAAGGTTATGTATTTGATGACAGTGAATGTATCAGAGAGGACGGCTCCATCGACTATAAGAAAAAACCGACTAACCACATTATCATCCTGGCTAAGAACCAGGAGGGTCTGAAAAATATATACAAACTGGTGTCTTTTTCACACCTGAACTACTTTTACAGAAAACCGAGACTGCCTAAATCGGTAATACAGGCTCACAGGGAGGGCTTGATTGTCGGCTCGGCCTGTGAGGCGGGAGAAGTTTTCAGGGCAGTGCTTGACGGACTTCCTCAGGGGGAACAGGAAAGAATAGCCGGTTTCTATGACTATCTGGAAATCCAGCCCATAATTAATAACCAGTTTCTTGTCGATCAGGGGAGAGTTGCCGACAAGGAAGGCTTAAGAGACCTTAACCGCAAAATCGTGGCACTGGCAGATAAGCTGGGTAAACCGGTAGTTGCAACGACTGACGCCCACTACGATAAACCGGAGTCAGCAATATACAGGAACATACTGATGGCCGGTCAGGGATATAAGGATGCTGAAAACGGCCAGGGTCTTTATATGCGCACGACTGATGAGATGCTGGAGGAATTCAGCTACCTGGGCCAAGAGAGGGCACGACAGGTTGTGATTGATAACACCAATTTGATTGCAGATATGGTGGATGAGATTTTCCCTGTACCTAAAGGGAAATTTCCGCCAAAGATAGAAGGCGCGGAGGAAACGCTGCGCAAGACATGCATGAAAAAAGCCCACAGCATTTACGGAGATCCCCTTCCTGACAGAATTGCAGAAAGGCTGGAAAAGGAGCTGAGCTCTATAATCAACAACGGATATGCTGTAATGTATGTATCGGCACAGATGCTGGTGCACAAGTCTCTTGAGGATGGCTACCTGGTAGGCTCCCGAGGTTCAGTCGGTTCCTCTCTGGCTGCTACCATGGCGGGAATAACCGAGGTAAACCCCCTTGAGCCACACTACATTTGCCCTGAGTGCAAGCATCTCGAGTGGGGGGATATGAACCTATATGACTGCGGTATCGACATGCCCCCAAAGAACTGTCCGATTTGCGGCACACCTATGAATCAGGACGGATTTACCATACCATTTGCCACTTTCCTTGGCTTTGACGGCGATAAGGAGCCCGATATAGACCTTAACTTTGCAGGAGAGTATCAGCCTGTTGCTCATAAATATGTAGGGACAATTTTCGGTGAAAAAAACGTATACAAGGCAGGAACCGTAGGTACAGTAGCGGACAAAACCGCTTATGGATACGTAATGAAGTATTTTGAGGAGCGTCAGCTGCCTATCAATAAATTCGAAGCGGACAGGCTTACACAGTGCTGTACCGGCGTAAAAAGAACTACAGGACAGCATCCCGGCGGTATCATAATCGTTCCTGATGACCACGAAATCTACGAATTCTGCCCTGTGCAGCATCCGGCCAACGATGTGGATTCAGACATAATAACCACCCATTTCGATTATCACAAAATCGACGAAAACCTCCTGAAGCTGGACATCCTTGGCCATGATGTTCCGTCCATGATAAGACAGCTTCAGGATATGACGGGAGTGGATCCTCTGAAGGTTTCCCTGACCGACAGGAAAGTGCTGAGTATTTTTAACGGAACGGAAGCTTTGAATATCAAAGACCCGGACTACAAATTTACTCACGGAAGCTATGCAATACCTGAATTCGGTACATCCTTTGTCCGTCAGATGCTTGACGACACTAAACCGGACAAATTTGCAGACCTGGTTCGTATTTCCGGTTTCTCTCACGGAACAGATGTATGGCTTAACAACGCCCAGGATTATATCAGAAGCGGTGTGGCCACAATGCGCGAAGTTATTTCAACGCGAGACGACATTATGAACTATCTGATTCTAAAGGGAATTGAAAATAAGACCGCCTTCAAGATAATGGAAGACGTGCGTAAGAACCGTCCTCTTAAAGAGGAACAGCTGACCGTCATGAAGGAACACGGCGTGCCTGACTGGTACATCGACTCATGCATCAAGATTCAGTACATGTTTCCGCGGGCTCACGCTGTTGCTTATGTCATGATGTCCTTTCGCATGGCCTGGTACAAGGTTTATTATCCGGCTGAATTCTACGCCACATACTTTACTACCAAGTCAGCAAATTTTGACGAAGAGACCATCCTCAGAGGATCTCAGGCAGTACTGGAAAAAATGGAACTCATAGATGCCAAGGGCACCAACGCTACTCCAAAGGAGAAAGACGAATACATAGTTCTTGAAGTAGCCTACGAGATGTATGCCCGCGGCTATGAATTTACCCCGGCGCGCCTGGAAAAATCCTCTGCTCTCAAGTTCCGGGTAGATGAAGGAAAGGTTCTGCTTCCTTTTGTGGCTATAGAAGGTGTGGGAGAAACCGCCGCCGTAAGTCTGGCCGAAGAGTATGCAAAGAAGCCTTTTGATACAATTGAAGAGGCTGTTAAAAGAGCGAAACTCAACCGTACAGCCGTAGATGGTCTCCGTGGACATGGGGTATTCAGCGGTTTACCGGAGACAGATCAGCTGTGCATGTTTTAGATGTTTGCGGGCATCGAGCGGTGGCCGGCATGTTTGGACAGCTTGCGGGCATCGAGCGGTGGCCGGCATGTTTGGGCAGCTTGCGGG
>CALZFA010000121.1 GCA_945644815.1 uncultured Clostridia bacterium | reverse complement strand
AATACCAGACCGCAGGGCACGCTTCCAACCTCCGGGCTTGCAGTACCGTTGTCGAAAAATGCACCTGCGTTGATTGCCGCAACGGCACCTTCCGTTTCAATCTGTCTGTTGATGCGGGTACCGGGAATTGATTTGGAAAAATTGTCGGAGGAGGTTGCCATATAAACTCTGGACGGGTCCCGGATAATCATCACATAAGCATTGTAGGTATCTCCCGATACGCTCTCAATACGGATACCGTCGGGATAATCCCGCCACTCGTCATCAAACGATACCACGGAATCCTTTTGGATTGTGATTTTAGTAGTATCTGTCACGTCATCGGGCAGCTCCGCCGAAACCTTTGTCCGAATCTGAGCCACAAGCTCATCTCCCAAAAATAACCCCGGCACCCATTTAGTTGCACTGGCCTCGGTCAGTGACATGGTCAAAACATCCCGCGCCGCCTCGGAGGGTCCGCGGAAAACCATTGCCAGTATCATACATAAGCCGGTCACCAGCAGAACCACCATGGTAAACAGTACCAGAAGAAATCGTCTGAGTACCGTCAAAAAAATATTTTTTTTCATAATCTTTAGTCAACCTCCCGGAGTGTCTGCTGCGTCCGAAATACCCAGCGCTGCTGAATCACAAAGCTTACCACAAACAGCACTGTCATAACCACTGCATAGACAAGAGCTCTTAAGCCTGTTTTTTCTTCCCCGATTCCAAACAACAAAAATGCGCCGTGGGTCAACAGCAGCTGCAGCAAAAGCTGGGGAACGGCAAGCATATAGTAGCGTGCCATGGATTTTCCGGTATTTCCCTTGCTTCGGAATACCAGCCGCTTATTCATGAAGAAATTGAACAGTGAGGATATGATTCTGGCCGTTACAGTAGGTACAGCAGTCAGCAAAAGCCCGGTCATGCTTCCGCGAAGCAGCCAAGACAAAAGTGTAAATAATCCTTCATCCACTACAGCGCTGAAAAGAGAGCTGAGGGTATACCGGAAAAAGTGAGCCAGCAGGAGCTTGTAAATTCTCCAGGAGTCCCGAAAGACTCTGAAATGGGAGCTTTTGTTCTCCTCTATGTAAATAGTCCGACACTTAACTTCTTCAAACGGTATATTGTGTTCCTTCATGGAAAGAAGCATATTTGTTTCATACTCAAAACGGTCTCCGCCTACCTTTACGAAGACGGATAAAGCGCTGGCGGGAATGGCACGCAGGCCGGTTTGGGTATCGGAGATGTTCATGCCGCAAAAAATTTTAAAAACAGCGGATGTAATTCTGTTACCGCATCGGCTGCGAAAAGGAACCTGAGGCAGACCAAAATCCCGGACACCCAGTACAACATCTCCGTTCTTCAGCATCTGCCGGGCACAGGCCAGAGTGTCCTCGGGGCTGTGTTGGTTATCGCCGTCTACCGTGACAACGCCAAGTCCCTGGGGCCGATTTTCCAAAAACCAGGAAAAAGCGGTTTTCAATGCGGCACCTTTTCCGCGGTTGACCGGATGATGCAGCAGATGAATTTCCCGATGCCGGGCAGCTGCCTCTTCAAAAAAATGCAGGTTCTCCGGTTTGCTTCCGTCATTGACGAGAATAATATCGGTAAAACCCGTTTGAATCAGTCCTTCAATAACAACAGTCAGTTTTTCATCCGGATCCAGGGAGGGAAGTACTACAGATACTTTTGTCAAATCGTTCATAGAATCCCCCTTCTTTTAACGAAAACCGCCTGAGCGGTACTTTGTGTTCGCTCAGGCGTATGTTTACCGGAAAGCTATCATATGTTTATGCTTCCTTCTTTTTCTTTCCGCCTACCATGAAGATGCTGATAAGCAGGGAAATGATGTAGAGTACCAGGGTGAGGTAAAGAACCGACTGATATCCCACGGGGTTTACCATATGGCCCTGTCCGTCATCCGCAAAGGAACCGACATGGTTTACGATAAAGGTTGCCACCTGATTTCCGGTGAGACCTGCGATTGCCCAGGCGGAAAGAGTAATTCCGTGGATAGCGCTGATATTCTGCATGCCGTAATGGTCGGACAGCAAGGTGGGTACATTGCTGAAGCCGCCGCCGTAGCCTGCGTTTACAACAAAGAGCAGAATCAGAACCAGTATCATGAAGAAGGTGTTCTGCCCCATGTCTGTGATACCCTGAGTCAGGATAACAAGGCCGGTTGCCGCAATAGACAGAATGAAAATAATCTTGTAAACAGTATTTCTGTCCTTCATGGTGTCAGCCCATGCGGAGAAGCCCAGACGTCCGCCTGCATTGAACACGGCGGTAATGGAAGAGAGAACACCTGCCATGCCTGCAAGACCGATACATTTGATAATCATTTTTTCCTGGGAAATCAATGCTAAACCACAGGTGATATTCAGGTAGAACATCAACCAGATACCTACAAAAACAACAGGCTTTGTCTTGATGACATCGATGGCTCTTGCACCCTTTTCCTGAGTGGCAGGCTCGTGCCAGCCTTCGGGCTTAGCCAGAAGCAGATGGCCTACGAACATCATGACAAAGTATACACATGCCAGAATCAGGAACATTTTGTAGATGCCGCCCTCTCCCAGAGAGTTCAGCATAGCCTGCATAATGGGGCTGGCGATTGCCTTTGCGGCACCGAAGCCTGCAACGGCAAGACCGGTTGCCAGACCCTTACGGTCCTGGAACCAGAGCATCAGAGTCTTCACGGGAGACAGATAGCCGGTTCCCAGTCCGATACCCATGATAAAGCCGTAACATACATAGATACCGATTAAGGAAAGCAGACTTCCCTTGTGGGCACCGCCATACCAGATGAAGAAGCCGGTACCTGCCATACCCGCTGCGAAGCAGATAGCTGCAATCAGGGAAGAACGGTGGATATCCTTCTCCACTACGTTGCCCAGAAAAGCGGCGGACATGCCGAGGAAGAAGATAGCGAAGCTGAAGGCCCATTCTGTTGCGCTCTTGGAAAAACCGATATAGTCGGCGATTTCCTGGCTGAAAATAGACCAGCAGTATACCGTACCGATACTGCAGTGGAGGAGCAGTGCGGGAATTGCCGCACGTATCCATTTGTTTTGAACTTTCATTTTAGATTCCCTCATTTCTTTATTTTAGAGTAATAAAGTAAAACCCTCCTCATCATACGACTTTTTCTAACAAAAAGCAAGGTTCGTCCGCCATAATTTGCTTTTCAGGATTATCATTTCCATGTTACAATGTACGCGAGCAGAAAACCAAGCGACGCGCAAGCGGCATTTGGTTTTCGCCGCGAAAACGAGCAAACAGTCTGCGAAGCAGACGGAGAAGCACGCAGTGCGGGTTTGCGAGTGAAAAGAACACAAGCAAAGA
>CALZFA010000120.1 GCA_945644815.1 uncultured Clostridia bacterium | reverse complement strand
TAATTGCTTAATAATAGCTTTTAACGGGGAATCGTGCTGATTCCCCTTTTTCATACTAAAGCGGTAGAGATGCTTTGTATTGCATAACCATAGAAAAGGAGGTGTAATTCTGTGATAGATAACATTAACTGGTATCCGGGACACATGAAAAAGACCCGGGAACTTATACAGGAAAACCTGAAGCTGGTTGATCTGATAATTGAAGTTATCGACGCCAGAATACCGATTTCCAGCCGCAATCCTATTATTGACGACTTAGTAAAGAATAAACAGAGAATAATCGTGCTCAACAAAAGCGACCTTTCCGATGAATCAGCCAATGCAGACTGGGCGGAGGAACTGCGCAAAGACGGCAGTATTGTCCTTCAGATGAACTGCATGAGCGGCCAGGGTACCAATCAGCTTTTTAAGGTGCTGACCAGGCTCCAGGACGAAAAGAATAAAGACCAGATAAGAAAAAAGCCTTTACGCATGATGATAGTGGGAGTTCCTAACGTTGGAAAATCATCGCTGATAAACCGCATGACAGGAAAAAAGAGCGCCAAGACGGGGGACAGACCGGGAGTTACCAAGGGGAAACAGTGGCTGACTTTGGAAAACGGTATGCAGCTTCTTGACACACCGGGGATTTTGTGGCCGAAGTTTGAAGACCCGGAGGTTGGGCTTAACCTTGCTTTCTGCGGTTCCATAAAGGATGAAATTCTCGATATGGCAACGCTGGCACTGGAACTTATAAAGGTGCTGGCGGCAGATTATCCTAAGCTGCTTATGGAAAGATATAAACTGGAAAGTCTTAGTGGGGACGGCCTGCAAAACATGGAGGCCATAGCACTGAAACGGGGATTTATTCTCTCCGGTAAAAGAATCGACTACGAAAGATGTGCCAAGACTGTACTGGACGAGTTCAGGGGAGGCATAATAGGACGTATAACTCTGGAAAAAGTTCAGATATCTACTAAAGAGGCATGGGCGGAAAAGAAAAATGACTAAGGCGGAAAGACAGATACTCTTAGAGGAAAAGCTCATAACCATGCAGACATATGAGCGGGATCTCAGAAAAAAAGGAGTCACGTATATAGGCGGTGTGGATGAAGTGGGAAGAGGCCCTTTGGCAGGCCCGGTCACTGCAGCCTGTGTAGTGTTGCCTGAGGACTTTGATGTGCTTGGAGTTGACGATTCAAAGAAGCTTTCCGAAAAAAAGCGTGAGGAACTCTTTGATAAAATAAAGGAAAAAGCTCTGGCCTGGGGAATCGGCATGTGCGATAACCGGGTAATTGACGAAATAAACATACTGGAAGCTACAAAAAAAGCCATGGCAGAGGCCGTTTGGGCAGCGGACAGGCAGCTTAAGGAAAAGAGGATGCCGGGGGTGGAGCATCTTCTCATAGATGCGGTGACACTTAAAGCTGTGAATATACCCCAGACATCTATCATAAAAGGTGACGCAAACAGCCTTTCCATAGCGGCAGCCTCCATAATTGCCAAAGTCACCAGGGACAGACTTATGACGGAATATCACAGACAATATCCTTTTTACGGCTTTGACAGCAACAAAGGCTACGGAACCAAAGCCCACTATGAAGGTATTGATAAATATGGCATTACGCCGATCCACAGAAAGACATTTCTGAAAAACATTCTGTAAGTAAAATTTTTAAGTTAAAAATCAGAGAAGGAGAATGCAAAAATGGAATTCAAAACTGACATTCAGATTGCACAGGAATCAGTTATGACCAACATCAGCGAAATTGCTGAAAAAGCAGGAATCGATGATAGGTACATCGAGCAGTACGGAAAGTACAAAGCAAAAATTGACTATAATCTGCTCAAAGAGAAGGAAAATGAACCTGACGGCAAGCTAATTCTGGTTACCGCCATTTCCCCTACCCCGGCAGGTGAGGGCAAGACAACTACAACGGTTGGTCTGGCAGATGCTCTCCACAAGATGGGCAAGAATGTATTTGCGGCCCTCAGAGAACCGTCTCTTGGTCCTGTTTTCGGCGTAAAGGGCGGAGCTGCAGGCGGCGGCTATGCACAGGTAGTTCCTATGGAAGACATTAACCTTCACTTTACAGGAGATATGCACGCAATCGGCATTGCCAACAATCTTATAGCCGCATGTCTTGATAATCACATTCAGCAGGGCAATCAGCTGGGAGTCGACGTTAAGAAAATTACCTGGAAGAGAGTAATAGACATGAACGATCGCCAGCTGAGAAACGTAGTAGACGGACTTGGCGGAAGAATGCAGGGCGTGCCTAGAGAAGACGGTTTTGAAATTACCGTTGCTTCTGAAATCATGGCTATTCTTTGCCTTTCAAAGGATATTAAGGATCTTAAAGAAAAAATTGCGAAAATCATAGTAGCATATACATACGACGACAAGCCTGTAACCGTAAGCGATCTTAAGATTCAGGGTGCAGTTGCGGCAGTTCTGAAGGATGCTCTCAAGCCTAACCTTGTTCAGACACTGGAACATACTCCGGCCTTCATTCACGGCGGACCTTTCGCAAACATCGCTCATGGCTGCAACTCAATCATGGCTACAAGAATGGCTTTGAAGCTGGCAGATTATGTTGTAACCGAAGCAGGTTTCGCTGCTGACCTGGGCGCTGAAAAATTCGTAGATATCAAGTGCAGAAAGGCAGGACTTCACCCATCGGCTGCAGTTGTTGTTGCTACAGTAAGAGCACTTAAATACCACGGTGGAGTGGCAAAGGCCGATCTTAACAATGAAAACCTTGAAGCGCTGGAAAAAGGCCTTCCTAATCTGCTTCAGCACGTTGAAAATGTTACTAAGAATTATGGACTTCCTTGCGTAGTTGCCATCAACAGATTCCCTACCGATACTGAAGCTGAGCTTCAGATGGTAAGAGAAAAATGCAAGGAAATGGGCGTAAATGTGGCTTTGTCAGAAGTGTGGGGCAAAGGCGGCGAAGGTGGTCTTGAGCTTGCAGAGGAAGTGCTGAGACTTGTGGAAAGAAAGAACGATTTCCACTTTGTATATGAAGACAGCCTTTCAATTGAGGAAAAGATAAAGACCATTGCAACTAAGATTTACAGAGCTGACGGCGTAGTATTTGAAGCTAACGCCAAAAAACAGCTGGCAACCATCGAGGGGCTGGGCTTCTCAGAGCTTCCTGTGTGCATGGCAAAAACTCAATTCAGCTTTTCTGATAATCCGGCTCTTATCGGTGCTCCTCGCGGATTCAATATTACCATCAAGGATGTGAAGGTATGTGCAGGTGCAGGCTTCATCGTAGCTAAGACAGGAGATATCATGACTATGCCGGGACTTCCTAAGGTTCCGTCGGCCGAAAAAATTGACATCGATGAAAACGGTGTGATTTCAGGATTGTTCTAACCGT
>CALZFA010000119.1 GCA_945644815.1 uncultured Clostridia bacterium | reverse complement strand
ACTTCGAGATGCAATATAAATCATAAAATTATATTTATATCTTTATCCAAATATTGATTGCTTCCATAGTTCCAAACCGCTGGCAGCTGTAACACTAAAAAAACAGATTAGCCGCCGGAATTCTTGTCATGTACAGTGCTTTTATGATATAATGACTCCATAAGCTGCAAACAAAACAGCATAAGAACCAATGAACGGAGTGAGAGTCTATGAATTTGGACCATTTAAATAAAGAGCAGCAAAGAGCGGCGACCCATACTGAGGGGCCGCTGCTTATTCTTGCAGGAGCAGGAAGCGGCAAGACGGCAACCATGACTCACAGAATCGCATACCTGATAGAACAGGGAGTAAGTCCATACAGCATACTTGCGGTAACCTTCACAAACAAAGCAGCAGGGGAAATGAGAGACAGGGTTGAAAAGCTTGTGGGGCCTTGCCCGGGCATGTGGATAATGACCTTTCATGCCATGAGCCTGAGAATCCTGAGAGGACATTATTATGCTGCAGGCTATGATAAGAATTTTGTGGTCTACGACACGGTTGACCAGAAAACTATAATAAAGAATATAACAAAAGAGCAGAATATAGACAGTAAGCAGTATCCGGCAGCTTATCTTCTGGCTATAATCAGCAAAGAAAAAGAGACAGATTCGGGTCCGGAGCAGTTTCTTGAAAAAAGTGACGACAGTCCTAAGGCCAAGACGATATATAATGTATATAATGAATATCAGCGCCAGCTTAAGGCCAACAACGCCATGGATTTTGATGACCTCCTGCTCAATGCACTTCATGTGCTTAGGGACAACCAGGACATTCTGGCTCAGTATCAGCATCGATTCAGGTACATAATGGTGGACGAGTATCAGGACACCAACCACATTCAGTATGAAATAATCAGGATGCTGGCAATGGCACATCAGAACCTTTGCGTGGTAGGCGACGATGATCAGTGTATATATCAGTGGCGTGGCGCGGACATCAGAAACATACTTGACTTTGAAAAGGATTTTCCTGCGGCGAAGGTAATCAAGCTTGAGCAGAACTATCGCTCCTGCGGCAACATTCTGGCAGCCGCCCATTCAGTGATAAAGAACAATCGCGGCCGCAAAGCAAAGAAACTCTGGACTGAAGCTGAGGCAGGTTCACCTATCGTATATAAACGATGCGACAGCGACAAGGAAGAGGCCTATTACGTCGCTCAGGAAATCGACCTGCTTTGCGGTTCGGGGAATCGAAGCTACGACGACTTTGCCGTGCTCTACAGAACCAACGCACAGTCAAGACTTTTTGAAGACGCTCTGAAGCGCAGACGCATACCTTATCAGATACTTTCCGGCTTCAGCTTTTATGAGCGCAAGGAAACAAAGGATATGATATGCTACCTGCGTCTTGTGGTCAATCCGACAGATGATCTGGCATTAAAGAGAATTATAAACGAGCCTAAACGAGGCATGGGACCTACCACTCTGAATAAGATAGGTGCGCTGGCATATGTAAAGGGTAAGTCGCTTTTTGATATCCTTTCTGACGAGGATGTTATATATAGCCTGCCGTCAAGGGCTTCTGCTTCTGTGAAGGAAATGATGGATGTAATAAGGCTGTGTCAGCAGGAAAAGGAGAACCTGAGGGTATCTGACATTTATGACAATCTCCTGGTAAAGACAGGCTATCTGAAGGCTCTGGAAGATGAGAACACTATAGAGGCCGAGAGCCGTATAGAAAATCTCCTGGATTTTAAATCGTTTATTTTCGATTTTGAAGAGGAAAAAGCCAACTCAGGTGAAAAGGCAACTCTGGAGGAGTTTCTGGAAAGAGTGGCAACCGACAGCGATACGGATAAATACGATGATAAATCAGGAAAAGTTACCCTCATGACTATGCACAGCGCCAAGGGACTGGAATTCCCTATAGTATTCATGCCCGGCATGGAAGACGGCCTTTTTCCGGGGCACAGGGCCATGGACAGTGAAAACGGAATAGAAGAGGAACGAAGACTCTGCTATGTGGGCATGACACGAGCCAAAGAAAGGCTTTTTCTTACAAGCGCAGCATACAGAGTCCTGTACGGTCAGGGCGACTATACCAGGGAATCAGCTTTCCTCAGAGAACTGGACAAGTCTCTTCTGCATGAAGCAGGAGATACGGTATATGAGCCTTCAAGGAGAACCAACAACAGGTTGGGCGTAAACACCGGAAGCTTTGACGGTTTCAGCGAAAATCCGCCTTTCAGACCCTATGGCTTTGATCCTCTTAAGTACGCAAAGAAGGCAGTCAAAGAATCGGCATCAGGAAGCGGTGAGGAGTTCATGCATGGAGACCGGGTGACACACGGCAAATTCGGTCATGGAATAGTTGTGGATGTGGATGCAAAGACGGTGACTGTGGTCTTTGAAGAGGCCGGCATGAAGAAACTGGCTAAGGGGATTGCACCTCTCAAAAAGGTATAAATAAAAAGCATATCAATATTTCGGAGGAAAACAGTGTCTGACCTTAAAGAAAAAGCAGAAAAACAAAATAAAATAGAACAGATGCAGAACCTGATCGAGCTGCTCAATCAGGCGGCCAAGGCATATTATCAGGAAAGCCGGGAGATCATGACTAATCACGAGTATGACAGGCTTTACGATATGCTCCAGTCTCTGGAGAAAGAAACAGGTGTGACTTTATCAAAAAGTCCCACCACCCGTGTGGGATATGAAGTGCTGTCGGATCTTCCTAAGGAAAAACATCCTCACAAAATGCTTTCTCTGGACAAGACCAAGGATGTGGTGCAGCTTAAAAGCTGGCTGGTAGGCCAGGAAGGTGTTTTGTCATGGAAACTTGATGGACTGACCATAGTACTGACTTACGAAGGAGGCAGGCTGACAAAAGGGGTTACCAGAGGTAACGGCGAAATCGGCGAAGTTATAACAGCCAATGCCCGAGCTTTTACAAATCTTCCTCTTACAATACCATTTAAGGAAAGACTGGTGCTCCGAGGAGAGGCGGTAATTTCCTATCCGGATTTTGAGAAGATAAATGAGACTATTGCAGATGAGGGGGCTAAATACAAGAATCCGAGAAATCTTTGTTCAGGTTCTGTAAGACAGCTTAACAGCGCAGTGACCGCAGAGCGCCACGTAAGGTTTTATGCTTTTGCATTAGTGTCCGCAGAAGGATTAGAATTTGCTAAAAGAACAGAGCAGTTTGACTGGCTGGCCGAGCAGGGCTTTGCGGTGGTGCAGCACAAGCGGGTGACAGCCTCTGACCTTGAGGTGACAGTCAAATGGTTTGCAGGTGAAATAGAGGATAATATAAACCCTTCCGACGGGCTTGTTCTCAGCTATAACGACATAGCCTACGGACAGGCTCTGGGGACAACGGCCAAA
>CALZFA010000118.1 GCA_945644815.1 uncultured Clostridia bacterium | reverse complement strand
AAAAAACCCTTGGTCGCCCAAGGGTTTCATTGTTTGTCTTATTTAACCTATTTTTCTTCTTTGGTCTTGATCTTAGCAGCCTTACCTGTTCTTTCTCTCATGTAGTTCAGCTTAGCTCTTCTTACGTCGCCGCGTCTTACTACTTCAATTTTTTCAATCTTAGGTGAATGAAGCGGGAAAGTCTTTTCAACGCCTACACCTGATGAAATTTTTCTAACAGTGAAAGTTTCGCTCACTCCGCCGTTCTGTCTCTTTAAAACGAAGCCCTCAAAAATCTGAATTCTTTCTCTGTTTCCTTCTTTAATTTTGATGTGTACTTTTACTGTGTCGCCCACACCAAACGCAGGGATATCATTCTTCTCATATTCCTGAGTAATTGATTTCATTAAATCCATTATTGTCTCCTCCTTCCCTCCAAGACGTTCGTGGCGAAGCCGTGCCAGAGGACCGCCCGTAATAACCTTTGATATTATATCACCCGAGTCTTTATTTTGCAAGAACTTTTTTGCAGCATCCGGTAAAATTTCAATCTCTCCCGACGCTTATGCACGCGGATGAGCCTTGTCATATACGTCCTTGATTCTGCTCTTTGTCACTGCCAGATATGCCTGGGTGGCGGTAATGTCCTCATGTCCCATAAGTTCCTGCAGCGACTTGACATCAGCCCCGTTCTGCAGCATATGAACGGCAAAAGAGTTTCTGATGATCTGTGGCGTCAGACTGACTTCAAGTCCCGCAAGCTCACCGTATTCTTTCATTACTTTCCATAGGCCCTGCCTGGTCATAGGCTCTCCCATATAGTTGACAAACAGGGCATCTGACTCTTTGCCGCGGAGCATCTTATCCCGGATATCGAGCATATAATCCTCCATGGCTTTTCGACAAAGCCTTCCCATAGGGATAATACGTGCTTTGCTATGCTCTCCGTCACACTTTATAAAGCCCATCCTGAGATTGACATCTCCTGTCTTCATCTGAATCAGCTCGCTTGCTCTGATTCCTGTAGCATAGAGAATTTCAAGGATAGCTCTGTCTCTTATACCCTTCTGTGTCCGGTCAGGCAGGGACATGAGCCGTTCTGTCTCTTCTATGGAAAGGTATTCTATTTCCTTTTTTTCAATCTTAGGCGATTTTATATCATCAGTGGGATTAAACTTCACAATACCTTCCCTCTGCAGATAGTCAAAGAAAAGTCTTATTGATGCAAGCTTCCTGTTTACGGTAGATCTGCAGCGTCCCGCAGTCTTAAGGTTCATAAGATATGCAACCACCTCCGCATTAGATGCTTCCCATACATGGCTGACATCACGGCTGTCGACAAAGTCGGCAAAATGCCTTATATCCCTTATATAGGCCTGCACCGTGTTCGCAGACATTTTTTTTTCATCTTTCAGATAAACCTCATATCTATCGATACACACAATCTTTGCTCCTTCTTCAAATAAAAACTGATAGTTATTTAAGTATAGTCTCTTTTGAAAAAATAATCAATCGAAAAATGTCGATATTAGCCGAATTATGTAAACTTTTTTCCGATACGCTCCCCTATGGAAGTTAATATAATATCTTGTGGGAATTTTTGTATGTTATCGGGAGGAATCCACTATGTATATAAATCACAAGGTAGTTGTGGTTCTGCTTTTTTTTCTGGCAGTCTGCATTTGCGCCGGCTCTTTCTTTGAGGTTTCTATGACCGGAGCCGGAAAAGAGCATCTGGAAGAAATGCTTTCGGGACTTCTCAATCCTGAAAACAGCGGTAGCGGCGATTCCTCTGCTGCTTCATTTACTGCCTGTTTCCTCAGAGTTTTTCTGAAAAACCTTGTTATAATCGCTCTTGCGTTTATTTCACCTGTGGTTTTCATAACCCTGCCTGTTCTCCCTGCCTATATACTGCTCCGCGGGCTTTCTTTCGGCTTTTCCGCCGCCATGACTCTTGAGGTGACAGGCATACGTGGCATACTATACATACTTACGGCTCTGCTCCCCCAAAATCTTATACAGTTCCCTGTGTATTGCCTTTTAGCTGCACTGTCCCTTCAGACAGGCGTTATGCGCATAAGAAAGCTTTCACACTACAGAAAAAACGCCCGGCTTCCGGATGCAGGGCGCTACTCTCTCATATTTGCAGTAGGCCTGGGAGTCATAACCCTTTCCTGTCTCCTTGAGGCATTTCTTGTGACCTCCATATGAATTCCATTGCAAGTCTACATATCAGTAAGAGATTTTACCATGAGGATGGCAATTAGAGTCTTGGCATCGTCAATCTCACCGCACATTGCCATTTTAAAAAGCTTATCGAGCTGGATTTCCTCAATATCTATGGCCTCATTTTCATCAAAACATGTCTCCCCGGGAGTAAGTCCCGTGCACAGATAAAGATAAAGTTTTTCTTCCGAATAACCTACTGATGGATAGAATTCCGTCAGCAGTTCCACTTTAGATGCGGTGTAACCGGTCTCCTCTTTGAGCTCCCTGATTGCCGCATCCATAGGTTTTTCACCGGGGTCGATTTTTCCTGCCGGTACTTCCAGAATCACTTTTCCCGCCGGTTTTCTGTACTGACGAACCATTATCAACTTTTTATCCTCAGTCAAAGCTGCCATTACAGCTCCCCCGTTATGTTCTACAATTTCCCTGTAAGAAATCCCTCCCTGTACGGTAACCTTGTCACGGCGCAGGTTGATGATGGCTCCATCATATATTTTTTCACTTTTTAAGGTTTTTTCTTCAAATGTCATGTGTTTCCTCTCTCTGATTGTACTTTTCACTTTTTTCCTGTACTTCATCATACTCCCCTTTTTACGGCTCTGTCAATAAATAAAGCGGCATCCGAGCCGCTTTATGTAAAGATATTCTTCTTTTTTATTATATCCTTTTATCGAGGTTCTACAATGAGTTTTATCGCCGTCCTTTCTTCACCTTCAATTTCAATATCCGTAAAAGCAGGAACACACACCAGATCTATTCCTCCCGGAGCCACAAATCCGCGTGCAATTGCAATGGATTTTATAGCCTGGTTTAAAGCCCCTGCTCCAATAGCCTGAATTTCAGCTCCCCCTTTTTCTCTCAAAACACCTGCCAGTGCTCCTGCTACTGAATTAGGATTAGACTTTGCTGACACTTTTAAAATTTCCATTATTATTCCTCCTGTTATAAATTTCTTAAATGAAAATAATAATACGCACACAACCTTTTTCGGTTAGGCTACATACATTATAACCTGTCCCAATGGTTATAATTACAATTTTTTATCGACATTTTCGGACAAAAAACTAAATTTTTCAAATTTTTTTCACATTTTTTTCACAGAAACACTTGAAATTATTTTAAATATCTTGTACAATAAGACCGTGGTTATCCCCCCTGATAACCTCATAATCTCA
>CALZFA010000117.1 GCA_945644815.1 uncultured Clostridia bacterium | reverse complement strand
TCGTACATTACTGCAAATTCTCCGTAGACCTTGCCCCAGTTTCTCAGCGGCAGGTACCATTTCTTAGTAGCCTGCAGGGTTGAAAGATAGAGGGCTTTCAACAGAGCTTTATCGCTTGGGAACACTGACCTTTGGCGATTGAGTTTCTTGTATGTACTGTTCAGGCTCTCAATGGCATTGGTCGTGTAGATGACTTTCCTGACATCGTTGGAGAATTTGAAAATCGGACTTATCACATCCCAGTTCCGGGCCCAGCTCTTCATGGCATTAGGGTACTTTGGCTCCCATTTTTCTGTTACGCGTTCTAATTGAGCTCGTCCCTGCTCCTCACTTGGCGCAAGGTATATTGTCTTTAAATCTGTCGCAAAGGCTTTCATATCCTTGTATGGTACGTATTTAAGGGTATTTCTCACCTGATGTACTATGCACCTCTGATATTCGGTATCAGGAAAGGCAGTTCCTATGGCTTCTTTGATTCCTGTTAATCCATCTGCACAGATTATCATAACATCCTTTACTCCACGGTTCTTAAGTTCGTTCAGAACTCCAAGCCAATATTTGCTGCTTTCATTTTCTCCAATCTGGAGGCTGATTACATCCTTTCTGCCATCCAGTGTGATTGCAAGAATTACATATGCTGCAAGCTTCTTTATGCGGTTATCTTCTCTTACAGAAAAGTGAACTGCATCTATGAACATAATCGGATAAATCTCATCCAAAGGACGATTCTGCCAATCATCGATATCCTGCAATATCTTGTCTGTTACATCGGAAATGAAGCCCTCAGAGCACTCAAAACCGTAGATTTCCTCTATTTGCTCGGATATCTGCCTTGTAGTAAGACCTCTGGTATACATACTGATAATCTTCTGGTCGATTTCAGATATGTCTTTCTGATGCTTTTTCACAATCTGAGGCTCAAAGGTACTGTTTCTGTCCTGGGGAACATCTACCTGAAATTCGCCATATGAACTCCGGATATGTTCGGTGGTGTTTTTAAGATTAAGCCTCTTTCGTTTTTCTTTTGTTGTTCCTTCGTTACGAATCCAGGTATACAGGTGTTCTCTGCTGGGATAACCAAGTCGACGCACCGTATCTGTAACAGATCCTATCCGATGATAAATACATAGCGCTTTTGCCTTCTGTTCTTCTGAATACATCAATGTCTCCTTTCAGAGCTCTATATGTGTCCAGGTTTTTGTCCGCACCCCCGTCCCCCTCTCTGATAAGCCTGTTCAAATACAAGTCTCTTTTTTTGCAATCGCCTTATAAAACTTTTCCACTATTTCAAGCAAATCCACTGTCAGGAAAGACTTCGCCGTATTTCCTATGTCCTCCGGTATGCCATAATACGCTTCAGCAATGGACCCTGCAATTGCACATAACGTATCCGTATCCCCTCCAATGGATACACCCGTCCTTATAACGTCCTCAAAGCTTTCACCGTCCAGGAAAGCCACTATAGCCTGCGGTACTGTATCCATGCAGGTTTCGTTGAAATAATATGTCGGCCTGATTTCATCACAGGTAAAGTTAAGGTTGTAGCTGAATTCCTTTTCGATATATTCCCTTATCTCCTGTTTCGATGCCCCGTTTCTTGCCAGGAAAATCGCTGCCGCAGTGGCTTCCGCACCTTTGATTCCTTCTATGTGATTGTGGGTAACTTCAGATGTCAGTCTTGCCATGTATCTGGTGGTAAACATATCTTCATAAAGCCATCCCGCTGAAGCTACTCTCATGGCGGAGCCGTTGCCGTAGCTGTTATAAGGTGATGTATTATCCGATCTGAGCCAGCTGCAAAAACTTCCTCCATAGCCTGCGTACGGATACTCTCTTCCCCACTTCTTCATCGATGTCACCAGCTTGGCTTCTATTTCATCTTCTTTATCTGTAGGACGCATATCAAGAAGTGCTTCTCCTACTGCCACGCTCATCACCGTATCGTCGGTAAAAAAGCATTCTCTGTCAAAAAACTCAAAGTCTTTATTCTTTATGTTGTCAAATTCGTAGATACTGCCTACGATATCTCCTGTAATTGCTCCCAGCATAGTTCTGTTCTCCTTTCGCGGTTTAATAATGATGGTTGTTTTTTATGTCCTTATAATAACATAAGCGACCTGCAAAAAGGTCGCTTGGTAAACGACAAATCAGAAATCATCATCGTCATCATCATCAAATATATGGCTGAATTCTCTCCTTCTTTCACTTCTTTCATCGTCCAGAAGGTCTTCCATAAAGTTAAACTCTGCAGCCTTTTCAAAAGAATCCATCTCACCGTCACGATCAAAATCAAACATATCATCAAATAATCCGCTCATTTTTTAACCTCCGAAATCTGTTTCTTTCTTTTATGATTATATATTACCATAATTACTGTACGATAAAACGGACTCGTACAATCGCTCAAGCTACATGGAAAAAGCCTCCCCATAAAGGCAGCTTAATATTTACGGTTATTCATATGTAGCTATTACCTTCTTCGCAAGCTCAATCTGCTGTGCAGCTACGGATTCCGGTGCCATAATCTTAATGTCTCCGCCAAAGTTCATGAGCCATGTCAGGAAAAGAGGGCTCACCGCCACCTTTACGGTCACATCAAACCAGTCCTCTCCGGGAACAGGACGCATCAGCACATCCTGTCCGAAGCGGTCAATGATAGGATCTGCCATCTGGTTCTTACATCTCAGTGTAACATGCTCGTCCTTGCCACTGTACATGCCGAAGGTCTTCTTTGAGTAAAGGGCCATGTCAAAGTTCTTAAAATGCTCAGCACCCTCTCTGCGTTCATCGAGCACCTCCATTTTAAGCATCTTGTCAACCCTGTAATGCTTGATAATGCCCTTTTCTCCGGCCTCTGCATCGAAAGCCACAAGATAGTAGTTTTCGTCATCCCAAGTCAGTGCCCACGGGCTGACTTTATATACCTTTCCATCACGCTTGAGCTGCTTTTCACCTTTCTCGTTCCATTTAAAATACTGGAAAGAAATCTTCTTGTCTCCATTTATTGCGCTATGTATATCGTCCACGGTGTAGTAGATACTCTCGTTCATGGTCTTGATGCGGTTTGCAACATGAACATTGCGGGCAAGCTTTTTTGCCTCATATATGCTGGTAAGGCCCTCGATTTTTCGTATGAGAGCCTCACTCTTTTTACGGGTTATGAACTTAGAGCCCTGCACCGCATCCACAAGAAGCTTAAGTTCCGGCAGCTCAAAATCTCTTCCTGCAAGGTAATAGTAAGTCCTGCCGCCGTAGGTTTCTTTTTCGATGTCCATTCCAACGGTGCTGAGGGCCTCAAAATCATCGTAGATGCTTTTTCGCTCCGCCTTTATGCCGCAAAGGTCCAGTTCGTGGATGATTTCGGGCATGGTAAGACCGTGCTCATCGTCGGTTTTTTCCTGCATGAGCTTGGCCAGGTATATGAGTTTCAGTTTTTGGTTTGATGATTTTGGCATGGTGGTACTCCTGTGTTAAAGTTGGCTTTATCTTTTACCACAGTATACCATCTTCAGAAACCATCTTCAATGTGAAATGAAA
>CALZFA010000116.1 GCA_945644815.1 uncultured Clostridia bacterium | reverse complement strand
AAATAAAATATGGTTACGAGTAAGGCTTTTTGGCTAGGGTCTGAACAGTAACAATAGAACATATATTCTAAATAAGAGAGTTTTAATGTACTCATAAAATGTTATCCTCTGTTTGCAAGAGATGATTTATGAACAGGAGGTAGCATTATGAAAGGATATTTTACAGCCGGCGGATACATGGGATGGGTAGAAGGAAAATATATTTTATTTGCCTGTGAGGAGGATTATCTGGAGTATTTGGAGGAGTGAAGAGTGATAAATGTATTGTTTTCTTTCGTGGGCATCTTGTTTTGGTTTGTGACGTTGACCGGTAGAAGACTTGCGCTTTCCGGTAATATTATATGGACGACGTCATATACTTTTGGGATTCTGTTTCTGAGTCTTGTTTTGGGAGTCCTTACAGGAGTACTTTTGCGACGGTTTTTTAGTCTGCTTTCCAAGTGGCAGTCAACCAAAAAGGTTCCGGAAGAGAGTCGACCGTACAAAGCAATGAAAGGATGGAAAAACTGGCAATTATGGTTGCTTTCCGGCGGGCTGATATTGCTTGCATGGCTTCCCTGTTATCTGGCGTACTATCCCGGAATCTGTGCGTATGATACACCGGTTCAGCTGGAGCAAATCATGAGTGAGGCTTATAACACTCATCATCCCATTGCGCATACTCTGCTGATTGAATGGGCTCTCAATCTTGGTAAGAATTTGTTTGGGGATATTAATACCGGAGTTGCGATATTTATTTTTATTCAGATGACGATATTGGCATACACCATGGCAGGCGGTATTGTTTTCCTGTTCCGCAAGCAGGTGAGTGAAAGGCGTCTGTTGCTGTTGCTGTTATTATGTATGTTCTACCCGTTTCATAAATATATGAGCATCAGTATGACTAAGGATGTTTTCTTTACGGTATTCTTTTTGGTTCAAATGCTGGCTCTTCAACAATGTATTGATGCCGGTGAGAAAAGCCCGGGTCGCTGTGATGTGATTTTTTTTGTATGTACTGTCGGGATGCAATTGTTTCGAAATAACGGAAGATATGCGTTGCTGCTGTTGGTTGCAGTGCTGACCTTGGCAGTTATATTGGACAAAAAAGGAAGAAAGCGCTGGAGGAGACTAACTATAAACTGTTTTGCAGCACTGCTTGTCGGCACTGTTGTACTCAAAGCTCTTTCCGCGGGGACTCATGCGGTTGAAGGGGACAAGAGAGAGATGCTGAGTGTACCCATTCAGCAGTTGGCCCGCTGTATGATTTATCACGGTGGGGTGGGTGTTGTGCCGGAAGACAGCAACACCATGGAGGAGAAGGACAAAGCATTAATTAATGAATTTCTTCTTGGGGAGAGCTACAAGCTGTATGAACCCGGAATATCCGATCCGGTGAAGAGACATACCAACACTTACGTGGTTCGTTTCAGAACGGCGGAGTTTGTGCAGACATACTTCAGGCTGATGTTTCAGTATCCCGGGGACTTTTTAAATGCTGTATTGGCGTTGGATGCGGGATACATGTACCTTGGTGACGAAAGTCACGCGAGAGTAAATGAGAATGAAGAATTTCAGGGGTTGGGATATGTGCAGACCCGTTGGGATGGTATGACGGAGGATTATGGCCTTTATAAGGATTCCAAATGGAATGATTTGCACGAAAAACTGGAACAGTGGGCCGATGAAAACGGATATCTTAAGATACCGGTAATAAAGTATCTGCTTGTACCCGGTATTTTATTATGGGCGTATCTTCTTTTGCTTTTGTATCGGCTGGCTGAAAAAAACTATAAAGGTTGTGTAGTGCTGGTTTTAGCTTTGGGTTATTTTGCAACACTGTTTTTGGGACCTGTAGTACAACTCAGATATGTGTATCCGCTGATGACGGCATTTCCGTTTCTGCTTTGGAATTCTTCGAGAAAAACCGATTGAGAAATGGAACGGTAAATTCATATAAATCAAACAAGCCCTTGGAAGCATAAGGGAAAATCAAAAGCCAATAGAGGAAAATATATCGGGAATTTGCTTCCCAGATCATATGGAACAAAAATCCGCCAAAAGCTCCGATCATCGGAAGATAGAAATACAAACCGGGACGGTTACCGGAACGATGCATCCGAAGAAAAAGAAGAAAAATACCGGCAAAGACCGTCAACTGATAAAGCTTACAGTAGGCAATATAAGGCGTGCTGTATTTTCCATTGTAGAGTTCTTCAAAAACTGCTTTTCGCCCTCCGAAAGTGGCAAGTGTGGCCTGACGACTGGCATAGGTGCCGTCTGCCCATTGGGTTAGATATTTGCCAAGATAAAACTTCGCAGCGTAAGCGGGATTTTGTCTGAAGTACGCAAGGCGCTCTGAGATTGCCTTACGGCTGATCGCAACAGAGGCTTCCGTGTTCATGCCGGTACTTTGGTAGGTGAGAAAATTGAAACCGTTGTACCAGCCGTAACCTCTTGAGGCCTCCTGCATACCCATGGCAAAATAGTTCATGGCAGGGACACCGGTGCGCAGAGAGCTCCCGGCACGATGTTCATACACTTTTTGAACAGCCGGAAGGATTGACAGGGAGAGAACGATACACAGTATCGCATAAATCAGCAGAATCTGTCTTTTTTGACAACACCATTCCAGAAGAACCACGATTACAACAGCTATGATGATGACCAGAGAGTTTTTTCTGAGCATAACGGATACGGCCAGAGCAGCTAAGGATACAGCGGCACAGGGCAGTGTCCTTTTTTGTTTTTGTGACAAAAGGCATAAGAGATAGTATAGTCCCGGCGTGAGAGCCGCAAAAGAAGGAATTTCGCTGTAAATGAAGGAGCTATACAGGATGAGAGGGAAATTACAGCCTGCTAACAGAAGATAAAGGCAATCAACTTTATCGTTCTGCCAAAGTAGGTCTACTGTTTTATATTGATAAAAAATAATTATGCAGGTTAAGGCGGCATAGATTAGTTTGGCATAATGGTAATATTCGAAGGGAAGAGAAAAAGGTTTCAAAATACGGATTATCAGCTCTAAAAAAGCCATAAGGCCGATTTGCTGGGGATAATAGGAGAGATAGGAATCGTCCGGATGAATGACGGAATAATCCCCATTAGCCATACGGGCTGCACAGTCATAGACTGACCAGGCGTCTCCGGAAGGAGCCGTACGGTTGAACAGTAACATGACCATTCCCGTTAGCATAATCCAGAGAGGTACCAATATCAATAAGATGCGTTTTGAACGAGGGGCATTTTTGAAAATGAGTTTACAGCAAAGAAATAGGATTCCCCCAAATAAAAGACAACAAGGCAGAAGCAAAAAGGGATTGTTAACAGAAATCAGAGCTTTCTGTGTTTCCATGTTTTCCGCGTAGCTGGTAACAAAAAAAGCCGTGGCAAAGGCAAAGGCTGAAAAAAACAAGCCCAAATACTGTGCGAAGTTACGGGAGAATTTATAAAGAGAGTTCTGTATCTTTGTCATGTCCGACCTCTGAACTACATAATTAAGATGCTGAGATTAGTATAGCAAGTCAAAAAATTACTGTCAAATATACTTTCAATATTTGATGCTGTCATTTATTGCAAAAAATGTCTTATTCATGTATAATGTGTTAAATAATGTCAAATAAGGTAGTGTCTAGTATAACGTAAAATAATTAGCTAGACCGATTCTGCTTTACCAAAATCGTCCA
>CALZFA010000115.1 GCA_945644815.1 uncultured Clostridia bacterium | reverse complement strand
ATTATATCCAATGCCTTCAAGGTATTTAAAAAGATCCGAGGTTTTTAAAAATAAAGTCTTTTCGTTGGTATTGGGATGAAAACACATGCGCTCTTCATCGATTATATCTTTGCCTATATAAACCTTTATGTCTTTATCCTCGTTGTTTAACAATCCGAACGGCGAAACAACGCCCGGAGGCAGCATCATCTTTTCAAAGAGGCTGTTTTCGGAGGCCATTTTAATTTGCTTGGAAGACACTATTTCCTTGAATTTGTCCATATCCAATCTTTTCTTGTCATCCATGATGAGCAAATAGAATTCTGTCTTTTTCTTATTTGTAAGAAACATGGTCTTGGTTCTTACACCTTCTATTCCTTCAATAAAGCTGTCTGCCTGCTCCGTGGTCAAAGCGGGTGCATGTTCCACTATTTCAAAAGGTATGTTTAATTCATTCAGCTTTTCTTCTACTTTCTTATATAAGTCCATTTTGATTATTTTGTCTCCTGTTTTTTACTCCTTCTTTTTTCGCCGACAACATGTTGCTCCATTTCAAAGCATCATCTTGAGCAGTTCATACGCATCCTTTTTTATAAGCGGAGACATACTGTCCTTGTACTTGGCTACATCAAGCTTCTCAACCTCTGACTTTATTACTTCATGCAGCTCCGGCCTATAAAGAATTACCTCACGCAAAGCGCCAAGGCACTGTCGTACAACTGTTGGCTTTTCATCGTGAAGCAAAGCGAGCATGTCAGGAATGGCCTCTGCCAGCCTTCCCTCTTCATCCCATCTCGCCTGTGCACAGCATAATGCAAAGCCTCGTGTTCTCACATAAGAGCTTTTCGCTGTCAAAAGACCGGTGAACTCATCAAAAAACGAATAATACTCGTCAGATGTGACTGACTTGGCTATGATTTCCTTCGACAATGCATAAGCTTTCTTGTCGTCCTTATCTTGTAACGCTTCGATAATGCCGTTCATATGTTAACCTCTCTTTTCTCCATGTGACAGCAGACAGACCGTCTCTACATGTGTCGTCCAAGGGAACATATCGCACGGTGTGGCTTCTACAAATTCATATCCGTGCTCGCCGAGCCACTTGATGTCTCTGGCAAGAGTTGCCGGGTCGCAGGAAACATAAACGATTTTTGCCGGTTCTGCTTTGACCACAGCATCAAGAAGTCGCTCATCGCATCCTGCTCTCGGCGGGTCCAATATTGCCACATCGGCTTGGGTAATTCGTAAAGCCGGTTCCTTGCCGCCTTCTGCTGCCAAAGCACCTTCTTCTGTGCCATATGCGCTTGCCATACTCATCATCTTCGGAAGCTCTTCTTCAGCCTTTCCGCAGACATATCGTGCATTTACGATGCCATTAATAGTGGCATTCCTGTTGGCATCAAGGACTGCACCTTTTACGGATTCTATGCCGATAACCTGCCCCGGCTGCATTACATCCGGGGTACCTTCGGCTGCCTTTTTCTCTTCCTTGTGCTGCATTTCTTTAGCGCAGAAAAGCCCTATGGTTCCCACGCCGCAGTAAAGGTCGAGAACGGTTTCTCCGCCTTTCAGGTCTGCATATTCCAGAACCTTGTCGTAAAGCTTCACCATCTGCTCCCTGTTTACCTGATAGAATGAAAGCGGGGAAATCTCAAATTTCATGCCGTTCACTTCTTCTGTAATCGTAGGCTTTCCGGCTATGGTTATGCACTCTTCTCCGAGAATCGGCCCGTCCAGTTTTTTTGACTTGTTTACATTAATTACAACGCTTTCAAGATTAAATTCCACGCCTGCCAGAGGACCGTCTTCGTAAACGGGTACGTTGTATATGGCTTCGTCCAGCATCTCCACCAGCTTCTGGGCATTAGGAACAGCCTTGCCATTGATGACCAGTATTATCATCACTTCGCCTGTTCCGGCGGCGGTGCGAACTATCATGTGGCGCATGAGACCCTTTTCCCACCGCGGGTCATAGGATGTGATGTGATCTTCGAGCATGAACCGGCGCAGGGCCTCCGCCGCCGCCATGGCCGGTTCCGACTGCAGCCGGCACCGGCTGCAGTCGGCCACTTCGTGGCTGCGAGCCCCGTAAAAACCTACCCGGGGCTCGTGAACCGGCCTGGCTATACCGCCCTTCTCGGTTATGAGTCCACCGGTGCTTACAGCCATGGTTGCTTTGTTTCTATAATTGGAAGGTTCGCCCGTCATAGCTATAATGGGGCGAACCAACGGTGCGGCAACGCCGCCCAGCCGCTCCAGCTTGTCCCTCACCTGCTTTTCCTTGAGGGCAAGCTGGGCGGCATATGACAGCTGCCCGTAAGGGCAGCCTCCGCATTCACCATGCCGGGCACAAAAGCTCTCTATTCTCTCAGGTGACTCTTCTAATGTCTCAATCAGCTCTCCGAAGCCATATCTTTTTTTCACTTTCCTGAGCTGAACCCGCACCTTGTCACCCACCACGGCGCCGTCCACAAAAACAGCAAACCCGTCAGCCTTTCCTATACCTTTTCCTTCCTGACTCATATCTTCTATAGTTAAATCCAATATCTGTCCTTTTTCCATGGCGGTTTTCCCTGCCTTTCTCCCGATTCCTCAAGGTCATTTCCCTCTCGAATTGTTCCTTTCCTTATTACCATTTTACCCCAAGTCCCGGCACTATAGCAAATATAATTTAACCATTTTTTCAACGAAATCAACATCTATGCTTCCTTCAATACTGTCGAAACTCATAAGCAGATTGTCCCACGGGTTAAATCCTGCCTCATGAAGTTCTTCCAGTCTGCGATACATCTTTTGCCTGTATTCTTCACTGAAAATCATACCGAAATGCTCCCATATAAATATTTTGCCGTCCCGCTTTCGCCTTATGACAAAATCCGGGTATATGATCCGGCCATTTACGTGCAAAGCCACCTCATATTTAAATTCCAGATCGTGGGACTCTAAAACCATTGCAATTACAACTTCCGATTTAGCCCTGTAATAAACACCTTTATATAAGTGTCTCCGTTCTTCCTTCTTATACTCGTTCTGTTCCCCTTTAAAAAACTCCCACTCTCCCGGATTAGGGCAAATGGCAGCATAGTCGCTCAAAAGTCTTTCCAAAACCGGAATATCCTTATCTATAGCTTTAAGACGTCCTTGGAGCCATTCCTTTTCTATATAAATATCACGCAGCCCGGGATATTTTAAAAGGCTGAACTCCTGATGCCCGCTTTTTAAATAATAATACATCTTCTCTCTCGTCTTTTTACGCCGCAAACTGCCTTCAGGCATCTTTTCGAGTCTTTCTTCTGTGTAATCTTTCAATTTCCTCAAATAGGTCAGATGACCTTCCACACTCTTTTTAAAATCCACTCTTCTCAATCTCCTTTTATTTCTATTTCTTTCATAATATGTAAATATTGTATAATTTTGCATGCAGAAAATCAAGGGATTTTTTTACATTTCCAAAAGACCCTCTTTTGTCCGGGTTTTGGAACAAAAAAGGCCGCTTTTCAGCAATTTTGCTCAAGACCGGCCACTATAGCGTCAAAAATCGTGTATTTTATCTGCTTTTTCGTGTCATTTTTTCAATTATTTGTAAATTATTTACTGTATATTACATTTTCTGTTCCAAAATAGGCCTTTTTAAGAGGTTTTTGGAACACACACATTCTGAACACAGTCAAGTCTAAATTTGTGTGTAAATTCCTTTAGGTAGTAATTCGTCAAGCTGCC
>CALZFA010000114.1 GCA_945644815.1 uncultured Clostridia bacterium | reverse complement strand
AATTATGGCAAACATTAAATCCGCAAAAAAAAGAATCAGAGTTATCGACAAAAAGACTGCAAGAAACAGAAGAATTAAGAACCATCTTAAGGCTGTTCTGAAGGCATTTGAAGCCGCAATGGCTGAGGGCAACCTTGAAGTTGCTGCTGAAAAGCTGCACCTTGCAGAAAAGAAGCTTATGCAGGCTGCTGCAAAGGGAACTATTTCCAAGCATGCCGCCTCCAGAAAGGTTTCAAGATTAACTAAAAGATTCAACGCTGCAAAGGCAGCAAAATAAGTCTCACCCGTCCCCACCCGTGCATAAGTTAAATGCACAGCAATGAGCACGAAAACCCCGGATGTGTCTCCCGGGGTTTTTCAACATTTATTTTTTATGATAATTATCGATGGAGAGGAAGAGAAATGATCGAGATTAAAAATCGTAAAGTTATTGACTGGGTCAAGGAATGTGCCGACCTTACCAAACCGAAGGAGATCCTTTGGATAGACGGCAGTGAGAAGCAGCTTGAGGCATTGAGGAAAGAAGCCTGTGAAACCGGTGAGCTCATTAAGCTTAATGAGGAAAAGCTTCCGGGCTGCTACTACTACAGAACCGACCCTAAAGATGTTGCAAGAGACGAGAAAAGAACTATAATCGCAACAGAACGCCGGGAAGATGCCGGTCCTACCAACAACTGGGTTCAAAAAGATGAGATGTATCAGAAGATGCGCACACTCTTTGACGGTTCCATGAAAGGCCGCACTATGTACGTGATTCCTTATTCCATGGGGGTTGTGGGCAGTGAATTTGCTAAAATCGGTATTGAAATCACCGATTCCATCTACGTGGTTCTTAATATGAACATTATGACTCGCATTGGGGACCCTGTAATCGAAGAACTTAACAAAGGCGCCGGCTTCATTAAATGCCTTCATTCAAAGGCAGAAGTCGACGCAGAGAAGAAATATATCGTCCACTTTCCTGAAGACGACACCATCTGGAGTATTAACTCCGCTTACGGAGGCAATGTACTTTTAGGGAAAAAGTGCTTTGCACTGAGAATCGGCTCCTGGCTGGGACGCAAAGAAGGCTGGATGGCCGAACATATGCTCATATTGTGTATAGAAGCTCCAAACGGAGAAAAGAAATACGTATCGGCAGCTTTTCCAAGCGCCTGCGGCAAGACAAACCTGGCCATGCTCATTCCGCCTAAGCACCTTCAGGAAAAGGGTTACAAGGTATACACCATAGGTGACGATATCGCTTGGCTGAGAGTTGGTGATGACGGAAGACTCTATGCCGTAAACCCTGAAAACGGTTTCTTCGGCGTGGCACCGGGCACAAACAGCAAATCCAATAACAATGCTCTGATGACCACTAAGAAAAATACCATCTACACCAATGTGTGCCGCAATCTTGACGACAATACTGTATGGTGGGAAGGGCTTGACCTGCCTGCACCGACCAACGGCGAGGATTGGCTGGGCAGACCATGGAACGCAGAGACCTCAGAGGAAAAGGGAGCTCACCCTAATTCGAGATTTACTGCACCGGCAGAGAACTGCCCTTCCATCGCTCCGGAATTTTTCACCGGTGAAGGCGTTCCTATCAGTGCAATCATATTCGGCGGGCGCCGGGCAAAGGCAGAACCTCTTATCTGTCAGTCTCGTGAGTGGAATCACGGAGTTTTCCTCGGCTCAAAGATGTCTTCTGAGACAACCGCTGCTGCAAACGGCGCCGTAGGCGTTGTTCGTTATGATTCCATGGCTATGCTGCCTTTCTGCGGCTATCACATGGGAGACTATTTCCAGCACTGGATAGACATGGGCAAGAAGATGACAAACCCGCCTGAAATATTTAATGTCAACTGGTTCAGAAAAGATGCCGAAGGTAACTTCATATGGCCGGGCTTCGGAGATAACCTGAGGGCACTGCTCTGGGCTCTGGACAGATGTGAAGGCAAGGCAGATGCCGTAGAGACACCTTTAGGTTATGTCCCTACCAGGGATTCCCTTGATGTGGAAGGGCTTAATCTTACAGATGAACAACTTGACGAGCTTCTCACAGTTGATCACGAAACCTGGAAAAAGGAGCTTGAAGGGATTAAGGGGTGGTATGCCAAGTTAGAACACCTTCCGAAAGAGCTTACAGAAGCTCTGGAAAGGCTTGAAAAAGAATTATAAATACCCTTATTACAATTTACGCAGGCAGCAATGCCTGCGTTTTTTATAGCATGTACAAAAAAAGAACTATTTGCCAGTACTATTATTTTGTTAAAAACTTGACATTTTCCTAAAAAAGCATATTATATTAGTATGAACCAAAACTTAACCCAACTGGTTCTGTTTGGAAATTATTTTATTTATCAGGAGGATGTATATGTTTAAAAGATTTACCAACGGATGCGTTCGCGTGGTCAACAGGTGGCTGCCGGATCCATTCCTATTTGCAATCATTCTTACTATCGTTGTATTTATTGGCTCAATGATCGGAACTCATCAAGGTCCTATCACACTTCTGACTGCATGGGGCAATGACAGCGGATTCTGGGGTCTCCTCGGTTTTGCTATGCAGATGGCCCTTGTACTGGTTCTGGGCTCTGCTATGGCATCTGCCTCTATATGTAAAAGAGGTCTGGGAGCTATTGCCAATGCTGCCAAGGACAAAAAAAGCGCTATCATTATCGTAACCTTCGTTTCCACAGTATGCTGCTGGCTCAACTGGGGCTTTGGTCTTATCGCAGGCGCTCTTCTGGCAAAGGAAATCGCACGCAGAGTAAAAGATGTGGACTATCCGCTTCTCATCGCTTCTGCTTATTCGGGATTTGTAATCTGGCACGCAGGGCTCTCCGGCTCCATACCTCTCAAGATGGGTGCTGAAACAGGCGAAACAATTCTCGATGTAACCTATTATGCTGCAACAAGTGAAACGATTTTTCACCCTGTAAATCTTGCAATGTGCGTAATCATTCTGTTCACTATGCCGCTGATCAACTGGGCAATGCATCCTAATACGGAGCACACTATTCTGGTTGACCCTGCAGTTCTCGTTGAAGAAGAAGAAAAGGTTTACACCGTAGAAACTCCGGCTGAAAAAATCGAACACAGCAAGGTTTTATGGTTAATAGTCTTAGTTCTCGGATTTGCATACATAATCTATAACTTCGCAACAAAGGGCTTTAATCTCAGCCTTAACATCGTAAACATGATATTCCTGTTCCTGGGTGTACTCCTTCACGGCGACCTGAGAAGATATGTTGACGCTATCGGTGATGCAGCCGGCGGTGCCGCAGGAATCCTGCTTCAGTTCCCGTTCTATGCCGGCATCATGGGACTGATGGTGGCTCAAAACGGTGACGGCGTGTCTCTGGCAGGAATTATTGCTGATTTCTTCGTAAGAATTTCCAACGATGTTACCTTCCCTGTATTTACTTTCTTATCAGCGGGTATCATCAACTTCTTCGTACCTTCAGGCGGCGGCCAGTGGGCAGTCCAGGCTCCTATCGTAATGCCTGCAGCTACGGAAATGGGTATAGAATACGGTCGCGCAGCCATGGCTATCGCCTGGGGTGACCAGTGGACAAACATGATTCAGCCGTTCTGGGCTCTTCCTGCTCTTGGTATTGCGGGTCTGTCAGCTCGAAACGTAATGGGATATCTTGTAGTTGTTCTGCTCTATACCGGAGTCGTTGCCTGCCTGGGATTTGCCGCCTGGGGACTGTTGTTCTAA
>CALZFA010000113.1 GCA_945644815.1 uncultured Clostridia bacterium | reverse complement strand
ATTTCCGCATTTCCTTGCACCATATATTTTTACTTTTATTTACAGATATATTATACCATTATTTCTTTTTTATGTAAATACATTATGGCCGTTTTGTGGAAATATTTTACAAGTAAACCGAGCTCCACGAAGTTTCAACATCTTTGGCCTCAGCGTGGTTTACTTTTTTTATTGAGTAAAAACCTTATCCGTAAAAAAATAAACCGGTAAAAGTCCTTTTTCAACATTTTATAGACTTTTAGGTTTATTTTCTTTCTGGGTATGAAAATATGCAATCCTTTTCTTATAGAAAAGTAAACCAATTTCTGTTTAGCTTCAATACTTTCAGGGATTTCAGGTTTATTATACCTTTATTTTGCTTGCATCTTGCATCTCGCTTACGTTTCTCTCTAATATCCCGCTTTAAGTGTGTCGGCCAGCACCTTTCCGAATACTTGGGCAGTGTTTCTGGCCTCTTCAATATCGTTCCTGTTGTAGCCTATCTCAAGCAGCATGTAGTGAGACGATAAATCCTGATTATACCGGTAGCCACGCTCAATTATCTTGCCTTCAAATCCATTAAAATCAGTGGCTGCTGTTCTGTTAAGCTGCTTTATGAATTTCAGGTTTGAATTGTATGTAGGTACAGCGTTGCTGACTACAAAGGAATATCTGGCGCACTGTTTTCCTCCTATCGAAACAGTTGACGCCTTGGATTCAGATGAAATGGCATCTCTGTGCAGGTCTATTACGCATTTTATGGTAGGATATTTTTTTAGGAGTTGCTCTATGGTAACGTAAGAACGGCTATATGACTGACTGTATGAAGGATTGTCATGGAGGGTCTCATCGTGGACAGATGCAATACCCTCATCCTTAAGTGTCTGCGCAAGCACCGAGCCAACATCCCGTACGGAGTTTTCCGATTTGGTTGTATGGAAGTTACCTTCTGAGGCGGGCAGATATGATTCTGTTGCGTGAGTATGAACTATGAGTACTGCAGGTTCATCTCCAAAAACAACAGGCTGAGGTTTTTCCTTTTCATTCACAGGACTGGTTTCAGTCTTACCGCCGTCAGCTGTGGCTGATTCCGACATGGCCTCATTGTCACGGGAATCTTTAGTCCTGGCATTAAGTGTCGGATAGGCATCGGAAATGCACATTATGCCAAAGTCTGCGGCGGTCATACCTATATCTCCCAGACCGGCCTCATTATTATTGAACCCGTCGAATCCGCAAAATAAGGCAGTACTCAGAACATAAACCCCCATCAGAATCAATCCAAACCCCTTTTTCATTTACAATCTCCCACTCCGCTATGTCTTGCTGTGTTATGCCCTTCTTCACTAAAGAGCGAGCACACTGTTTTGCAAAACTTTTTTACCTTATGAATATATGCCGGGATGCAGGGTTATATTTATGGCATTTGAAATAATGTCGGAGAAATCTTTTATGATAGCGTCTATGTCGGTAGATGTGACTATCATGTCCATATCACGGCTTTCAATGTATTTTTCAACCTGTTTTTCTGCCACAGGATCTTTTATATTCTCTGCCACCTCTATGAGTAAAGTGCGTGAATCAATTACCGTAGGAACACCTATGGAGATAACTCGGCATCCCATAGTTTTTTCACTGATTTCCTTGCGGTTATTTCCCATGCCGGCACCGGGAAATATTCCCGTATCGCACACCTGAATGGTTGTGCTCAGTCGGCCGATATCCCTGGCTGCCAGGGCATCTATGCAGATAACTGCATCCGGCTTAACCAGTTCCACAGCCCGCTCAATAAGATCCGCCGTCTCCATCCCCGTCACTCCGGTCACCGAGGGATTGAAACCGCTTACATTGGCCATTTCCCAGTCTCCGTCGCACTCGAAAATCCTGAAAAGATGTGAGGTTATTTTTACCTTGTCCACCGTATGGGGGCCCAGGCTGTCGGGAGTTACCTTTTCGTTGCCCAGCCCCACCACCAGAACCTTCAGGTAATAGTCAAACTTTATCAGTTCCTTTAACCGATCCGCCAGCACATGGGCAGCACGCTCCTTTATCTGGGATTTTTCTTCCAGAACGCCCTTTACCTCCAAAGTGATATAAGTGCCGCGGGGTTTTCCGAAGGCTCTTTCGCCTTCCTCACTGATTATCTCGATTTCGGTGACCGAAATGTCATCATCAATGCGGCTTTCTTTTTTTATATATCCCTGGGCGCGCCGGCCGGCTTCATCAAGAAGCTGTGATCTTTCCACCGCCAGATCCGTTCTGTAATTAAGCATAAAAATATATCTCCTCTGAATTGACTGTTTCTTTTCTCTTTCTATGCTTATTCTGCCGTCTTAGTATTGATTTTATGAAAATAAAAACACTCTGTAAAATTATTTTTTAATTTCGGCGAATTCCTCTTTTATCTTTTCCAGATGTGTGCTGTCAGTCATAAGCTTTATTCCCGTCATCACAAATGCTTCAATGACAAGTAACGCCTGCTGCATACCGTGTTCCGAACCTGCACAGACAGCAAACTCGCGGGTATGGACACCGTACTGCTTGCCGTCAGTAATATCAAAAGCACACTGAATGGCCGGACAGACATAGCTGACATCCCCAAGGTCAGAAGAACCCGGTGTAGACTGTCCGTTCATTCTTTTCATCTTAAACCCAAGTGCTTCCATGCTCCGGCTTTGCAGCTCCGCAAGATATAAATTGCTGCAGGTATCCTTAAAATCGACTTCTGAATGTACACATTCCATTCTGGTTCCCGTTCCCATTGCCGCTCCTTTGGCGCAGTCTATGACTTTATCAGTGAGTTCTTCCAGATAAGCACTTTTCTTTGCTCTGATATAGAATTCGGCTTCTGTATAATCAGGGATAATATTCGGCGCCACACCGCCTTTGGTAATTATGCCGTGAATCCTGGCATCTTCTTTTGTCTGCTGCCTCAGCGCATTTACCATATTAAAAAAATTTATCATGGCGTCCAGCGCATTTTTCCCCTCATAAGGTGCCGCTGAAGCATGCGCGGTCTGTCCGTAAAATGAAAAACGTCTCGCATTGATAGCCATTGTATTCATAGTATCAATATTTTCATTTAAAGGGTGTGCCATCATAACAACATCGCAGGTATCGAACGCTCCTTTTTTCGCCATCTCAACCTTAGCTCCTGCCGTTTCTTCAGCAGGCGTTCCTATTACGGTTATTTCCGCTCCGAATATATCTGCATATTTTTTCATTGCTATACAGCTTCCGATGCTTACCATGGCTATTATGTTATGCCCGCAGCCGTGTCCCAGTTCCGGCAGAGCATCGTATTCGGCAAGCATTGTAATCTTAGGACCGCTTTTGGCACCTTTATAAACTGCCTTATAGGCTGTCTCAAGCCCGCAGAAATTCTTTTCGGTGTCAAATCCATGCTTTTCTAAAATTTCAACCTGTGCTTTGCAAGCCTTGTGTTCCTGTAAGCCAAGTTCCGGATTATCATAAATAAACAAGCTCATTTTCTTTATTTCTTCCGCTATATTCATGACTTCCCGGTGAATGTCCTGAGCATTGATTGTTTTGTTTTCCATCGTATGTAACTCCTCCCTTTTGTTTTTTATCAGATTAACTGTATTTTATTGCTGACCGTCTTAAAAGTCAACGTACAAAAGACTTCTTTTAAAAGTCCCTTGCAATTTCAACGTCTTTAGTATATAATTCAAATTGCGAATTTATGTCCTCCCGGCCGCATTGCTGTGACCGAGGACAGGCTAAAAATTAAATAGTGGGGTGAATAATTATGGCAAACATTAAATCCGCAAAAAAAAGAATCAGAGTTATCGACAAAAAG
>CALZFA010000112.1 GCA_945644815.1 uncultured Clostridia bacterium | reverse complement strand
AAAATAATAAATGACTTGAAAGGAAATGCAGCAATGGATTTAGTAAGGGGAATCAAGGAAAGACGAAGCATAAGAAAATTTCAGGATAAGCCGGTTCCGCACGACCTGCTTACAGAAGTGGTTGAAATCGCCCGCTTCGCACCATCATGGAAAAATACACAGATAGCCAGATACATTATCGTAGAAGACAGAGAAAAAATTGCAAAAATCGCCACAGAGGAATGCACCTTAGGCTTTACCTACAATATCAAAACTATGGCGGCTGCTCCGGCGCTGGTGCTGCTTACTTATTTAAACAAGCGCTCCGGATACGAGAAGGACGGAAGCTTTACGACTCCTAAGGAAGACAGATGGGAAATGTTTGATGCCGGAATTGCAGCTCAGACTTTCTGCCTTGCCGCCCACGAAAAAGGTCTGGGTACTGTAATCATGGGAATATTTGACGAAAACAAGATAGGGGAAATCGTGGAGATTCCTCAGGGTCAGACTCTGGCGGCTGTAATCCCCATAGGCTTTCCTGCCGGCGGAGAAGTTGCCTGCCCTCCGAGAAAAGCAGCAGAAGAACTGATTTCATTTGTATAGGATTTAAAACAGGGGGTTAAAATGAGAAGCGAAAGAAGAAGAGAGATTCAGGCTCAGATGGAGGCTGAACGCAGAGATGAGATGAAAAAAATGGGAAATAAGTTCTGCAGAACAATTTCCATTATATATATTTTTTTGGCCGCAGCATTTGTTGGCCTGCTGGCATGGCTTGATGTGCTTCCTGCCAAATACTTCTGGCCGGCAGCGGTGCTGCTGGCTGTGGTGTCGTTGTTTATAGTTCCCGTTATGTACAGCAGACACGGAAAAAAAGGGAGAAAGATTGGTGCCACTGTGGTGGCTTTCCTGCTTATAGGAGTATTCGGTGTGGGAACATACTATCTGGCAGACACTCTGGACTTTTTAGGTGAAATCACCAAGGCTAAGGAGGTCACTGAGGATTACCACGTAGTAGTAAGAGCGGATGCACTTTACGAGGATGTGACAGAAATCAGCGGACAGACCGTAGGCACATATCTTGACAGCGATTTGAATTATTCTCAAGCCAAGGCTATGCTTCAGAAAGAGGTGAGTGTAGAATACGGATATGAGGATGATATGGCCACTGTCCTTGAAAAGCTTTACTCCGGCGACTATCCGGCAATCCTGATCAGCGCCGCAAGCTATGAGGTTCTTAAAGGAGAAAATTCTGCGCTCGAGACGGAGACGAAGATACTGTACACGGTTAAGGTGCCTGTTGAAACGGATGAAAAAACCAATGCTGTAGATGTAACCAAGGAGTCTTTTAATGTATACATCAGCGGAATAGATGTGGAAGGTGATATAAGCACAGTATCCAGAACCGATGTGAACATGATAGCCACCGTTAATCCTGTGACACACCGGGTCCTGCTCACCTCTATCCCGAGAGACTACTATGTCAACCTTCCTTCAAAGGGAGCAAAGGACAAGCTGACTCATTCAGGACTTTACGGGATTCAGGAGACTATCGGTGCAGTTGAAGATATTATGGGTATTGACATAAACTATTATGTAAGGGTGAACTATACCACTGCAGTCAAGCTGGTGGATGCCATAGGAGGAATTGAGGTTGATTCGCCATATGCCTTCACCACAAGCGGGATGCAGAACCTTAACGGATATCACTTTGTAAAGGGAATAAACAAGCTCGATGGAAAAGCGGCCCTGGCTTTCTGCAGAGAGAGACATTCTTTTGTAAACGGAGATATGCAGAGAAATGAGAACCAGCAGCTGGTAATGGAGGGCATACTTAAAAAAGCCACCTCCAGCACTACCATTCTCACCTCTTACACATCCATTCTGGATGCGGTAAGAGGAAACATGGAGACTGACATGAGTGCAGGTGAGATGTCATCTCTCATTAAGATGCAGCTTGACGGAATGCCGGGATGGGATATCCGGAAGCAGGCCATTAAAGGCGCCAACGGATGGGGACAGTGCTATGCACTGGGATTTTCGGCAGCTATAGTTGAACAGGAGCCGGAGGAAAACGCACGGGCTGTAGACAACATAGTAAAAATCATGACAGACGGGAAAGACAGCGAGAGCGATGAAGACACAGCGAAGTAAACGAATAAAGCAAAAAGTACTGAGAAAACAGATTTCTACCACTAACAGCATAACATGCGGCACGGAAAATCCTGCATCACTGGGATGTGTTTTTTATGAACTGGAAGGCGGTGAGGTGGCTACGGTGTTCGAATGCCAAAGATGGCATGAGGGACACCAGGGGATTATGCACGGAGGAATGTCGGCTGCCGTACTGGATGAGGTAATGGGCAGAGCGAATCGTGTACATGACCGCATGGAAGGTGAAGTTCAGATTCCATTTGTTACTGCGGAGATGACGGTAAAGTATCTCAAACCTATCATGAGAGGAGAGACGATGACGGCCTATGGCAGAATCGACGGCAAGGATGGCCGCAAAAGATTTGCCTCGGGTGAAATCCTGAGCAGCAAAGGTGAGATAATGGCCACTGCCACAGGTGTGTATGTGTCTGTTGACATAGTGGATACCAATGCAGATTGGAAGGATGCACAGCTGGGTGTCGGCGTAGGATCCGATGACCCGAAGGAACTGTAAATATTTTACAAATAATATGTTCTGAGGAGACAAAAAATCATATTGACATTGAAAAAGCGATGTTTTATAATTAATAGGCAACTTTATGATTATTAAGTAGCAGAGCTTCGTTTCGAGGCTCTGAATTTTGAGTTAAAACGGAGGACAATCATATGAGAGTTAAAGTTATGTTAGCATGTACAGAGTGCAAGCAGAGAAACTACAACACAATGAAGAACAAGAAGAACGACCCTGACCGTATTGAAATGCAGAAGTATTGCAGATTCTGCAAGAAGCACACTCTTCACAAAGAGACAAAATAAGGAGATAAGGCTATGGCAAAGGAACAGGCAAACAAGAAATTCAGCTTTAAAGACTATTTTAAGGGTGTTAAAGTTGAGATGAAAAAGGTAGTATGGCCTACCAAAAAGGAAATGGTTTCCTATACTGCAGTTGTTATTGCTACATGTGCAGTTTTTGCGTTAGGATTCTGGCTTATCGACACCGGCGTTCTGGCAGCATTAAAGTCAATATTGAACATAACTTTAAATTAGCCGCGCTGTCAACTACTTAAAACTAAGTTAGAAGAGAAGGTACGAGTATGTCTGAATTTGAAAACAAAGGCGTTTCCCCACTGGAGGGAGAAGGCTTAAGAGGCGACGGCCAAGCCAAGTGGTATGTGGTTCATACTTATTCCGGTCATGAGAATAAAGTAAAAGTGAATATCGAAAAGATGGTTGAGAACCGTGGAATGCAGGACTTGATTCTTGACATCGTTGTACCTACAGAAGACAAAGTTGAGATTAAGGACGGACAACGCAAGATTAAGACACGGAAGATGTTTCCGGGTTATGTAATCATAAAGATGATTGTAACCAACGAGTCCTGGTACCTTGTCAGAAACACTCAGGGTGTTACAGGGTTTGTAGGTCATGGCTCCGAACCGATTCCCCTTACTGACGAAGAAGTAGCCAGAATGGGGATAGAGAAAGTATATATTGATCTGGATGTTAAAGTGGGAGAAACGGTGCGTGTTATCAGCGGACCTTTTGAAAGCTTTATGGGCACAGTTGAAGAGATCAATAAAGAGAAACAGGTACTGAAGGTAAAGGTTTCTATGTTTGGCAGAGACACCCCTGTGGAACTTGAGTTTACACAGGTGGATAAAATCTGATAAAACAAAATCTGAAGAAAGGAGAATAGGAAATGGCTAAGAAAGTCGAAGGCTATATTAAACTTCAGATAGCAGCCGGTAATGCTACTCCAGCACCTCCAGTTGGTCCTGCTCT
>CALZFA010000111.1 GCA_945644815.1 uncultured Clostridia bacterium | reverse complement strand
AAATATAATTGATGACAGGCAATCGGAGTTTTGAACCGACTGCCTGTTATTTTTAAGAGCGAGAAATTACGCCTGTGAGAAATCAGATAAAGAACTTAATCAAATCCAAAATTGCATGATGTCATTGTGGTACCCAAATGAAAGCCCTTGCTTTATCGTCCGCACTGTAACCGTTACCATCGTCAGACGGTGCGAAGCCTGACAGATAAAAAAGAGCATATGATCCGCTGAATTCTTCATCTGACATAACGGGTCTGATAGAACAATCGTCAAAGATATAGTCAACTGCAGAATTAACAGCAAGATCCATATTTTCACCATTGCGGACGCCACAATATCGAAGATTAAATGAACTTATTTCAGTCTGATTGCTTAGCAGCGCGTTTATGTCCAGTGCCTCAATGACCTGAAATAAACATGTTAGAGAAGTGGCCCTGTCTGGGTTAAATGACGTACTATGGCTGTACCGGAGTATACCAAGTTCCAGCTTTTTTTCTCCGCCGGGGAGAGCGGAATTCCGTTGAGGAGAATATACTGAAATATCGTAGACGAAATCGCCGGCGTCACTGCATAAGGTAAGGCGGGTATCAATGCCGCAGGAACTGCAAATCTCTTTCGTATCCGAAAAGAAAATATCTGCATCAGAAATAAACAGTGTCTCTGAAGACGCTGAAGATGCTGAAGATGCTGAAGACGTTGAAGATGTCCCTTCCTCTGCCAATTCCATTACTCTCCCTTTGACATCCATAAGCACGGCCGTCAAGTCTCTCTGATAAATATCATAAGTCCTGTTAACCCCCCTACCGTCCAGCCCCGAAAGCCGCCCGTAGGTATATAGTCCTGAAATCAGGATGAATACCAGCAGCATGGCAAGTATTATAGAAAAGCTTCGCTTCTGTCTGCGGTTTATTTTTATAATACGGACAATGTTTTTGTCGCTTTCAGGAAGAATCTCGTCGGTGCCAAGGCACCTGCAGCTGATTATTTCGTTGACGGTAACGCCAAGCTCCCGAGCGATGGACTCAAACAGCTCAATGTCGGGATAGTTCTTTCCTGTCTCCCAACGCGATACCGCCTTGTCGGTAACGCCTATCTTATCGGCGAGTTCCTTTTGTGTGAGACCCTTTTCCTGCCTCAAAGTGCAGATAAATTGTCCAAACTTTTTCGCATTCATGGTCAGTTAAATCTCCTTTCCCCCTTTGCAGTTACATTGTAACAGCTTTTACGAAAAAAATCACTCTATCTGTGCGAGATTTGCTGTGAAAACAAAAAAGTTGTGGTAGAATAGGTGATAGAGAGGAAGTAAAAAATGATAATACGAAAAGCAGAGCTTTGTGAGCTCGATGAAATAATGAAGATATTCGACAAAGCAAGACAGTACATGAGAGAAAAGGGCAACCGTAATCAGTGGATTAACGGATATCCGTCTCGCCGGCTTATAACAGAGGATATTGAGAAAGGCCAGCTGTTCGTGTGTCTGAGCGGTGAATACGATGAGGATACTTCCGGGAATGCGGAAAGGCAGACCGGTCGGGATGATGGAAGCGCAGACGGAAAAATCCACGGCGTTTTTGCATTCATTTTGGGGGAGGACCCTACCTATAATGTGATAGAAGGTGGTCGGTGGCTGAACGACGAGCCCTACGGGACCATTCACAGAATGGCCAGCGACGGCGTAATCAGTGGCCTCCTGCAAAAGTCGATGCCTTTCTGCCTGAGCATGACGGATAATGTGAGAATCGATACTCATGCGGACAACGAGCCGATGCTGAGTGCAGTAGGCAGATATGGCTTCAAACGGTGCGGAGTAATTTATGTGGCGGATGGAAGCCCCAGGGAGGCCTTCCAGTTTTCAAGATAAAAAAATGAAAAAGAACAGGAGATTATAAAAAATGATAAATCTTCTCGATTTACAACTTAATGAACTGGAAGATCTGATGAAAGAACTGGGACAGCCTAAATTCAGAGCGACTCAGGTTTTCGGCTGGCTCTATAAAGATGCAGAAAAAGGTGCGCAAGTGAAAATCCCGGCAGAAAAAGGCGCAACCGAAAAAGGTGCGCAAGTGAAGATCCCGGTAGAAAAAGGCGCAACCCGCTTCGACCAAATGACAAACCTTCCGGCGGAGCTGAGGCAGCGACTCGCGGAGATAAGCCGAATTGACATGCCGCAGGTTCTCAGAGTTCAGGAATCGAAGCTGGACGGAACACGCAAATATCTCTTCGGACTTGCGGATGGCAATGCGGTAGAAAGCGTTTTTATGCGATATAAATTCGGAAATTCCATATGCGTGTCTTCACAGGCAGGATGCCGTATGGGATGCAGCTTCTGCGCGTCAACTCTGGACGGTCTCGCGAGAAATCTTACTGCCGGAGAAATTGCGGGTCAGATCCTTTCTGCAGAAAGAGATACAGGTGAACGGATAAGCCACGTGGTAGTAATGGGCAGCGGAGAGCCTTTCGATAATTATGAGAATCTTTCCTCATTTATAAGGATTATCAACAATCCGAAGGGAATGAACATAGGTATGAGAAATATAACAGTTTCAACATGCGGCATAGCTCCGATGATAGAGCGGTTCGGGGATGATTTTCCTCAGGTTAATCTGGCCATTTCCCTTCATGCTTCAAATAATGAAAGACGCAGCAGCCTGATGCCCGTCAACAAAAGATACCCTCTCGAGGAACTCATTGATGTCTGCAAAAGGTACACGAAGAAGACCTCCCGGAGGGTCACTTTTGAGTATACTCTTGTAAAGGGCATAAACGACAGTGAGAAGGATGCCGACCAGCTTGCAGCCCTGCTGCGGGGACTGCTATGCCATGTGAATCTTATCCCTTTGAACAGAGTTACGGAAAAGGACTTTGACACAACAGGGAAGATAGAGGTGAAGAGATTCAGGGAAAGATTGGAATTACGGGGAATACCGGCTACCGTCAGACGCGAGCTGGGTGACGACATTGATGCCGCCTGCGGTCAGCTGAGACGGAGCACTGCGGAAAAATAAAGGCAAAATACAGGTTGAAAGGCAGGGCCTTTTGGTGTATAATAAACGAAATACTCGAAAAGGAAGCAAAACGATTTAGGAGGCGATTATTATGGTTAAATTATTAGTAGGACACAAGGGCAGCGGTAAGACCAAGCAGATGATCGATATTGCCAATGAGTCCGTGGAAACAAGCAAAGGAAGTATCATTTTCATCAATAAGAATCACAGATTGATGTATGATTTAAAATACAGAATCAGAGTAATTTGCATGGAAGATTTTGAGCATATTACAAACAGCGATGAATACATAGGATTCATTTACGGAATTATCAGTTCCGACCACGATATTGAAACTATTTTCATCGATAGCATTTTAAAGCATGCGGACTTTACACTGGGAGACCTGCCTGAGTTCGTGGAAAGACTTAAGGACATTTCCAAGAACTACGGAATGGACTTCGTTGTAAGCCTGAGTGCAGAAAAGGAAGAAATGATCGGTGTCAACTTTGAAGGCTGTGAAATCTTAAATTAATTGCTTTTGAAATATCGGGCGGTGGGAAACCATCGCCCTGTTTTATGTGGTTACAGTAATGAGGAGCCGGTGGCTTATATAGGGTGATAGCAGTTTCGAAACTGCAAAACTGCAGCAACAATGCCGGAACTGCGAAGCTGCAGCAACAAGGCCGAAACTGCGAAGCTGCAGCAACAATGCCGGAACTGCGAAGCTGCAGCAACAATGCCGGAACTGCGAAGAATACACCAAAATTGCGATTTTTGGCAAAAATGGTGGAAAAATTCGAGTCGAGTAGGTGCAATATCTCAACTGTAAAAAAATGTAACAAGGCACAATCCTTGAAATTTCAACATTTTACATTTTATTACATAAAGTTCAGAGCCGAAATTAGTCGACAAAATTCCACCAAAATCGTAAAAAACGGTAGAAATGGTGGAATTTCACCTGCCACTTTAGGGTGGCGCAG
>CALZFA010000110.1 GCA_945644815.1 uncultured Clostridia bacterium | reverse complement strand
GCAAACGCAACTGCCGGCATAAGTGTCAGAACCATTGCTACGCACATCAGCGTTACTAATAACTTTTTCATAATTACCTCCACTATGTATTTATGTGCAACACTTATTGTTGATTTAAATATATCATACATTAATGGTCCTTGTCAATATATAAAAAGTTCAATATTATTTCACCCTGTGCTCTGCATCGCAGTAAGCGCAGCGGTAAACCTTGTTTTCCCTGTCCACAAGTCTGAAAGTGTGAACGATTCCCTGCTCTACGGAAGTGATGCACCGTGGGTTCTTGCACTTCACCACATTTTTAAGGGTCTGAGGCAATTCCATATGATGCTTTCTTTCAAGCCTGCCGTCCTTTACGATATTTACGGTGATGTTGCTGTCCACATAACCCAGCACATCAAAGTCAAGGTCGATTATCTGGTCTATTTTGATAATATCTTTTTTGCCGTACTTCTCGCTGTCAGCGTTTTGGATAATGGCCACGCAGTTGTTTATCTTATCAAGACCCAAAAGCTCATAAATCTGCATACTCTTTCCTGCCTTGATATGGTCTAATACGATACCTGTATTTACTCCGTCTATATTCATTTTTTGCCTCCTTGAATTCCTCTTATTTTTCCTTTGTCCCGTGAATTACGCTTTCTTTCTGATTCCCAGAAGGAACAGAATGAGAGCCATTCTGATGTGCTTGCCGCAAAGTGCCTGGAAGAAATAGCAGGCTCTCGGATCGTCGTCAACCTCCACTGAGATTTCGTTTACTCTCGGCAGCGGGTGCATGATGGTAAGGTCTTCTTTTGCTGTCCGAAGCTTTTCAAGGTCAAGGATATAGCTGTCCTTTAGTCTTATGTAGTCCTCTTCGTTGAAGAAACGTTCCTTCTGAACTCTGGTCATATACAGGATGTCCAGCTCGGGCATTGCTTCTTCAAGTGTTTCAACTTCTTTCCATTCTGCTCCGGCTGCATTCATTTTTTCCTTTATGTACTCAGGTACTGCCAGTTCCTGTGGTGAGATAAGCACGAATTTAATTCCTTCGTAGCGAAGCATTGCTTCGATGAGGGAGTGAACGGTTCTGCCGAACTTAAGGTCACCGCAGAGACCCACGGTCATATTATTTAATCTGCCTTTCTTTCTCTTGATGGTAAGAAGGTCTGTAAGTGTCTGAGTAGGGTGGAAATGTCCGCCGTCCCCGGCATTGATAATAGGCACTGTAGTTCTCTGTGCACCTACAATAGGAGCTCCTTCCTTAGGGTGGCGCATTGCGATAATGTCAACATAGCAGCCTACTGTCCGGATGGTGTCGCTTACGCTTTCGCCCTTTGCTGCTGAACTGGAGTTGGCCGACGAAAAGCCCAGTACGCTTCCGCCCAGTTCAAGCATGGCCGCTTCGAAGCTGAGTCTTGTTCTGGTGCTCGGCTCGAAGAAAAGTGTGGCAAGCTTTTTGTGTGCGCAGATGTTTTCGTATGCACTGTGATTGGCTGCGATGTCGTCTGCGGTCGCAATAAGTCCGTCGATTTCTTCAACGGTTAAGTCGGTGATATTGATTAGATTTCTGATTTCGCTCATTTATTTATCCTCCATTGTCTCATCTATTTCATCCAGCTTTCGTCTGCCGGGTCTTCTCTGAATTTTAAAATGCGTTCCTTGTCCTCTTTCTTGATATATCCTGTTTCTGCGGCAACCTCAACCAGCGCATCCAGGTCGCAGAGGCTGACATTTTTGACGCCGACCTCTGCCATTCGGTCGAGGCCCTTCTTCATTCCATAAGTAAAAATGCTTGCAATTCCAAGAACTTCTGCACCTGCTTCTCTCAGCACCTTTACGGTGTCGATGGCTGAACCCCCTGTGGAAATAAGGTCTTCGATAACTACCACCTTCTGACCCGGCAGAAGCTTTCCTTCAATCTGATTGGTTCTGCCGTGATCCTTAGCTGAGCTTCTCACATACCCCATAGGAAGGTTCATAAGGTGTCCCACGATAGCTGCATGAGCGATGCCTGCAGTACTGGTTCCCATAAGAACTTCGCAGTCAGGGTAGTTTTCTTTTACCGTCCGAACTAGCCCTTCTTCCACCTTGGTTCTGATTTCAGGTGCTGTAAGAGTCAGGCGGTTGTCACAGTATATAGGGCTTTTGATCCCGCTTGCCCATGTGAAAGGTTCTTCCGGTCTCAGAAAAACAGCCCCAATGCTGAGCAGACCTTCTGCAATTTCTTTCTTTAATTCCATTTTATACATCTCCTTTCGTCGGCATCAATCAACGAACTCTTCAACGCATCTTCTGTATGCTGCCACCGGATTCTCAGCCTGAGTTATGGGGCGGCCTACCACAATGTAGTCCGAGCCAAGCTCCTTTGCCTTTTCCGGTGTAGTTACGCGAACCTGGTCGCCCTTGTCTCCGTCATCAAAACGCACCCCCGGCGTTACGGTGAGGAATTCCTTTCCACAGGTTTCATGCACCGCAGGGCTTTCCAGAGGTGAGCATACCACCCCGTCAAGACCTGCCGCCCTGGCATTGAAAGCATAGTGCATAACTACTTTTTCCAAAGGCTCATTTATGAGAAGATCTCTCTCCATTCTTTCCTGGTCTGTGGAAGTGAGCTGTGTAACTGCTATAAGCAGCGGCCTGCTGCCGTCAGAGCGTGTCAGCCCTTCCATCGCCGCCTCCATCATGGCAACAGTTCCTGCCGCGTGGAGATTGCACATATCAACATCAAGGCGTGAAAGCACTGACATAGCCTTCTTCACAGTGTTCGGTATGTCGTGGAGTTTCAGATCCAGAAAAATTTTATGTCCTCTTCTTTTTATTTCTCTCACGATTTCCGGTCCCTCTGCATAAAACAACTCCATGCCTATCTTTACATAAGGCTTTTCTTCGGTAAAGTTGTTAAGAAATCTCAGCGTTTCCTCCGCTGTGTTAAAATCGCATGCCACGATTACATCCTTGCCCATCAATGCGCTCCTCCTATAATACCACTCAGTTTTTTAATGTTGTATTTATCCATTACCTCCGGCAGCTTTTGAATTATATCTCTTGCCGCAAGCGGATTCACCAGGTTTGCCGCACCGATTTCAACGGCTGAGGCACCTGCCATCATCATCTCGATTACTTCTTCTGCGGTAGATACACCGCCCATTCCCACTACGGGAATTTTTACGGATTCGTATACCTGGTAGACCATCCTGAGAGCTACCGGCAGAATTGCATGGCCGCTAAAGCCGCCCATCTTATTTGCAATTACCGGTTTCCTCGTTTTAATGTCTATTCTCATTCCAAGCAAAGTATTTATAAGGCTGATTCCGTCTGCCCCTGATGCTTCACAGGCTCTTGCGATTTCTGTTATGTCGGTCACATTAGGGGAAAGCTTGATTAAAAGAGGTTTGTCGGTCACCTTTCTTACCTCTGCCGTTACCTCTGATGCCGCCTCAGGACATATTCCGAAAGCCATGCCGCCTCCATGGACATTAGGGCAGCTTATGTTAATCTCAAACCACCCGATCTGTTTTCGTGCTGCCTCGTCGGCCTCAAAGCGCCTCACCGTTTCTACATAGTCATCAATGGAAAATCCGCTGACATTGGCCATTACCGGCTTATTGAAAACCTGTGCCAGCTTCGGCAGCTCCTCCGCAATTACCGCGTCGACCCCCGGGTTCTGAAGTCCCACCGCGTTTATCATTCCGTCAGGACATTCTGCGATTCTCGGTGTGAGATTTCCGAAGCGAGGCTCCAAAGTGGTCCCTTTAAAAGAAAAGGTTCCCAGACAGTTTATGTCGTAAAGTTCCGCAAATTCATAACCATATCCGAAAGTGCCGGAAGCGGGAATCACAGGATTTTCAAGGGTTACGCCGCAAAGGTTCACAGCTGTGCGCTCCGCATTATCTCCATATAAAGCTTTTTCTCCGGTTACCATATGATTTCCTCCCTTTCCAGAACCGGCCCTTCCTTGCAGATTCTCTTGTTTCCGTATTTAGTCTTACATGAGCATCCCATACAGGCTCCGAAGCCGCAGCCCATTCTTTCCTCGAAGCTGTACTGGCCTGAGGTCACGGC
>CALZFA010000109.1 GCA_945644815.1 uncultured Clostridia bacterium | reverse complement strand
TTTGCAGCAAATGCTGTTGTGGACATAGTAAAAATCAAAGCAAGTATCAGCAGTACACCGGTAATTTTTTTAATCTGCTTCATTTTTGTTTTTCCTTTCTGTGTTTTTGCATTTTTTTCAAGAAAATTATAATATTCGTAGCTTTATGTGTTCTCCTGCATGTCAGGGAGATGCGCCCTCCCTTCTTCGCTTTTTCCTTTTATATATCATAATAGTTCCTGCCCCTGTAATCAGAAGCATCCCCCCTATTATATACATATCTGTTCCCGGCCCTCCGGTTTCAGGAAGAGCATAATATTCGTGGTTCTCAATTTTTCCATTCCATTCAAGTGAGCTTCTCCCGTAATCCGTTACAGTAACGGTAACTGCATCATAGGCAACTTCCACCTGATAGATATTATTATTCTTTGAATAGCCTTCAGGAACCTTTGTCTCCGTAAGTGAATACTTATGACCCGAAGGCACTCCGGTAAAGCTTACCTGCCCGGTTCCATCAGAAACAGCTATCATATCTCCGATTTCTACACAGGTTTTGTCTCCCCTGCATATAGGGCAATTAACCTTATCATGACTTAATGTAAATTCTGCCCCGGAGAGAGGTCTGCCGCATCCGTCCACTTTGCTGAATGTCAGTTCACCTAGATATCCGACCACCGATGGAATAGGAAAATTAACGGTCTTTGGATCTGATACGGAAATCTGTCCTGATTTATTTTCTATCCTTCGATATTGAAGAGTTGTAGTATCATTTGTAGGATAAACGGTATTCTCCACAAAAACTCCATCTTCATTTTTTAAACGCACCCTGTAAATCAGACTGTACGTGTATGTTGTTTTACCCTCGCTCGTAGTGATATGATAGCCGGAATTTTTTAAATCCCAGCTTATAGACACTGTACTTTCATCATAATTCGCAGTATCTTCTCCGCCTTCAACATATGCTCCCGTTAAATCGCCTTTCACCAATTCATTATTAATATTGTAAAACCCTATAAATTCAACTGTACCATGAGAAGCTCCTACAGGAAGCGGGTCAGTAGCAACCCAGTCTGCAACATTGCTTGTACCAATCTGCTGCTTTATTTCATTAAAAATATGTGTATACGCATTATTCAAACCTTCGGAGTCGGTACTGTCATAGTAATAACCGGATCCTATACTGTTTCTGAGCCAGCTTTTATATGCTTCGGTACTTGATGCATCACCAATTTCATAGGTAGTGCCTGTACGGTCAACTACGGAAAACCCGTCCGCTTTCTCACTTTGTGTAATATACCTCTGTATTGTCTGACCTGCCACATCAACACCGATTGAAAAAATCTTTGTACCGGAATTTTTGATGGATGCCGCTTTATTTCGAGCTCGTATTGCCGCCTCGTCACTGTAACTGGTTCCATATAAACAAGGTTTATTCAGCACACGATCATAAAATCTTCCTGTTGAATCATAAGGATCATACCCGCTATAACCGCTTCTTATATAAGTAGTCGGAAACCCGTCGCTTAGGAATATTATGTACTTATTCTTATTTGAAACGGAATTAAGCATATCCGATGCCATGGCAAGGCCAGCTTCTACATTGGTGAAACGGCTGTGTGACACATTATATCCATCTGCATTAATAATCTTTCCTGTCTCCGTTCGCATGGTATTCTTCAGATCATTCACCTGTTCCGTATTTGTACATGGCTGAAGATCGAAAATCTTATGAGCATTTGTGTTAAAAGCCACATAACCCACTTTGCTGATACCGAGGCTGTTATTATCAGCAAATTGTCCAAGAAAACTTTCTGCCGCAGTCATCGCAGCAGCATATCTTGTCACTCCACCAAAATCAGAATTCATAGTATTGGAAATATCCATAACTATAACTACAGCCATATCCGGTTCTGCTGTTATTTCTCCTACGCTTTCAGATGTCTGAACCTGCAGTGTAATGTCAAAAACATTCTCAAGTTCCGTACCCGAAATAGTTTTGCTTACAGAAACCGAACCATCATCGGAGGTATTGGTGCCTCCTTTTTCATTGACTTGTATCTCAGATGATGCAGAAGAGTCGGATTCTTTTAAACTATAATTGTTATTGTCTTTTGATAATTTCTTTAAAGGCAGATTTGATGCAGATGGATTCACGGCATAACCATTGTAGGCATCAAACCACCCGCTGTTTCTCAGCTGAATCCAGTTGCTTCCTTCTGCTGCTTCAGCTATAGTTAAATAATCCTGCTCAATATCCGTGTTATTGTCTGCCTGTTCGTCTGTATTTACTTCTATATTTGCTTCTTCGTCTTCGTTTAACAAGTTTTCATCCTGTATCTCCTGCTCAGTGCCGGTTTCTTCTTCGGTAACATGACATGCTTCAGTATGTATATGTTCCGTTTTATCACAAATAAGTTTCCAGGTACCATAACATAAGGCATTGTGATGATGGTCATTACCTTCCTGAATTTTACAGGTGAGAGCTTCAGTGTCAACGGGAACTTCTACCGTTTCATAGCACGCATCGGTATGTACATGACCTTCTGCTGTATCCTCTGTACATATAAGACTTTTCTCAGCAGTGACGGTAACCTGAATATAGCATTCTTCCGTATGCAAGTGTTCGGGAATGTTACAAGACTCATTTTCCATGGTAATAGCCGGCAGAATCAATGCATATGTTGTACAGAACACGACAACAGATGCCAAACACATAAGGACACTGTACCGGCGTTTTTTCTTCTGATGTGCTTTTATATACTCATTTGCCTGCGATTGCACATCAATTTTCATCTGTCACTCACCACTCTCTCCAAAAATATAAAAATCTATTATAATTATAATGGTCCAAAATTCGGCAAAGGCCAAACTCTGAATACAATCTTTCCTACTATCTGCTCCTCAGACACACAGCCCACCGCCGTATTTCTCGAATCCACCGAAGTAGAGCGATGGTCTCCCATACAGAAATACCGGCTGGCAGGCACCTGATACGGCAGCTTTATGTTACAGTCGCCCAAAGCCTTCTCTTTAAGATAAGGCTCATCAATAAGCTTACCATCTACATAAACAAATCCTTCCTCGTCTATATCAACCCACTGACCCGGTCCGGCAATACATCTCTTTACCAGAATTTTATTTCCAAAATAAAATGCAATCAGGTCACCTGATTCAAAGTCTGAACCTTTTAGCGAAACTACAATATCTCCTTCTTCAAGGGTGGGTTTCATGGATGTACCGTAAATCTGAAGTACAGGCATCCATATGGTAGCAATCAGTACAGACACCGCCGCCACCACAATCAAAGCATAAACTGTGCTTTTCAATACACTTTTGTACCGGTCTTTGTATTTCACCCTCTTAAGTTCCGCTTTAAGCTGCTCTATATCAGGAACAGGGAGGGGTTCCTTGCCTTCTTTTATATATTTTCTCATTCTTCCTTTTTTTCTTCGATAGCCTCCACCTTATTCATCAGAGACTGATAATCTTTAAGTAAATTATCAACATTATTTTTTATTTGACTCCAGTAGTTGTCAGCTTCAGTTTTTGCCTGTTTTTTATACTCATTAGCATCATTTATAATTTTCAAAGCTTTTTTCTCTGCATCTTCCTGAATATTCTTACAAACAGACTCTTGCCTCATTATGAGCATTTCTATATTTTCAATATACTGACTGGCAGCCGCATCTGCAGCTTTAAACACTTCATTAATAGAAAGAGCTGCTTCTGCTAAGGAACCCGCTTTGTCCGCACAAATACGCCTGCTCCTGAGTTGTTCTTCTGTCTTTTCAATCTGTTTCTTCAGAGCTTCATTTTCTTCCATCTGAGAAATAAGCATCTGCAGCAGTTCACTGCGGCCCAAACGTCGTAATTCTTTATCTGTCATGGAGTACCTCCGATTATGTTTCTTATGTCTAATTATATATAAAATTGTAGAAAAATCTTTAAAGTTAATTATATCACTAAACTTTTTTTGGGTCAATTATTTGCAATAATAAGTATAAAAAAATATGATAACTTTATCCTAACCCTGTGGATAACTTTGAGGAAATATTTATTTTTATTTATTTTCTATTATCCACAACTTTCTCTTGCCTGT
>CALZFA010000108.1 GCA_945644815.1 uncultured Clostridia bacterium | reverse complement strand
AATTCATGAAAGACCGTTTGGGACGAGAAATAGACTACATCAGAATATCCATAACTGACAGGTGCAATCTGCGCTGTGGCTACTGCATGCCCGGGTGCGGAGTGCCATCTGTTTCACACGATATGATCCTCAGATTCGACGAGATCGTTAGACTTGTAAAAATCTTCTGTTCATTGGGAATCAAAAATGTTAAAATAACAGGAGGAGAGCCTCTGGTCAGAAAAGGTGCAGCCAGCCTGATAAAAGAAATAAAGTCTATAGACGGCGTTGAAAAAGTGTCTATGACCACCAACGGCATTTTGCTTTCCGAAAACCTCGAGGCGCTGGCAGAGGCAGGAGTAGACAGTATAAATATCAGCCTTGACACCTTGAACAGGCAGAAATATCTGAATATCACCGGGTATGACGTTCTGGATGCCGTGCTGAAGGCCGTTGACAGATGCAGACACTTTCCTGATATAAAACTGAAAATAAATACGGTGACTCTGGCTGATTACAACAGGGATGAAATATGTGCCCTGGCAGATCTTGCTGCCACTGCCGGAGCAAGACTGCGTTTTATCGAAATAATGCCTATAGGGCTGGGGGCCGGCTTTGGCGGATATGATCAGGATGAAACTATGGCTGTACTGGAAAAGGCTTATGGTCCGGCGAAAACAATAGATCAAAAGATAGGAAACGGTCCTGCCCAATACTATAAATTTGAAAAACTGGGAACGGATATCGGATTTATCAGTCCTATGTCACACAAGTTCTGCCAAAGCTGTAATCGGATACGCCTTACTTCTGAAGGAATGCTGAGATCGTGTCTGGGCTCAGATGAGGGTATAGACCTTAGAGGACCAATGCGAAATGGTGCAGGAGACGAAGAACTGGCAGTCATAATAAAGTCAGGAATTTACAACAAGCCGTCAGGCCATTGCTTTAAGACGACAGAAACCCTGATGTCAAAAATAGGCGGATAGCAGGCAGGAGGTTGAGTGGAGTGAAAGGAAAGGACGGCATGGTTGCTGCAGTCTGCATAAGCAGAGAAAAAGGAACTCCAAAAAAAAACGCAGAGCAAGGTGTTCTTGTAGAAAACTGGGGACTGGAGCATGATGCACATGCAGGGAAGTGGCATCGTCAGGTGAGTCTGCTTTCCTCAGAAAAAATAGAAGAATTCAAAAATGAACACCCGGATGTTAACATAGAGCCGGGGGCTTTTGGTGAAAACCTGGTGGTAAGCGGCATTGATTTGTCCAAGCTGCAGGTGGGAAGCCAAATAAAGATAGGCGAAGCGGTGCTGGAGCTTTCCCAGATAGGAAAAGAATGCCATTCCGGATGCATAATCGCACAGACTGCCGGTAAGTGCATAATGCCCACAGAGGGCGTTTTTGCCCGGGTTATAAAGGGTGGACCTGTAAAAACAGGCGACCCGGTTAAAATTGAATATCACAAAACCGATATATACCCCAAATAATTATGAGGATTTCGAGCCGCTGCCCCTAAGGCACTGTCAGCACAGACTGATGCTACGGAGTTTCGGCCGACGGGTTTTTTGCGAAAGCAGAGAGCCTTCCGCGTTTGAAAAGATTTCCCATAACTTTTCAGACCTCGAAAAATCCCGGAGATTTTAAGGAGGAAAAAAATGAAAAAGAAAGTTTTAGCGGTATTGCTTATTTTGGTGCTCTGCTTTGCCATGGCTGCTTGCGGGGGCGACGAGGGCAATAAAGATGCAAGACCGGCAGAGGGGACAACTCTCATGATGGCGACTACCACAAGTACGGCAGACACAGGACTTCTGGATTATCTTAAGCCGATTTTCCTTGAGGACACCGGAATAGAACTTCAGTGGACCGCAGTAGGAACGGGCGAAGCTCTGGCAATGGGTGAAAACGGCGATGTCGACATTGTTCTGGTTCACGCAAAAGCCAGCGAAGAGGAATTCGTGGCAAGCGGAGCCGGAGTTGAAAGATTTCCGGTAATGTACAATGATTTCGTTGTAATAGGACCTGAAGAAGAAGGTAAATACGGGGATGATATTGAAGCATGCTTCAAAGCTATCCAGGAAGGTAAGCTTGCCTTCGTATCAAGAGGCGACGATTCCGGTACAGACAAGAAAGAAAAGAAGATCTGGAAAGCTCTTGAGATTGATACTTCAGCAAATCCTAACTACATAGAGTCGGGACAGGGAATGGGAGCTACCATCACCATGGCTGACGAAAAGAAAGCATACTGCCTGACTGACAGAGGAACATGGCTTAAATTCAAGAATGATGCAGACCTTGATATCGAGCTTAACATAGTATGCGAAGGGGCAAAGGATCTGCTTAACCAGTACGGTGTAATCGCTGTCAACCCTGAAAAGTTTGAGGGGCTTAACAACGAAGCAGCCAATGTTTTCATTGAATGGATCTGCTCTGATAAGGTGCAGGAGCTTATAGGCAAGTTTGGCGTTGAAGAATATGGCCAGGCTCTGTTCACACCTAACGCAGGAACGGACAATTAGAGGGCAGAACATGGAAAGAATTGCGGACTGGTTTGTAAAGTGTTTTACAGATGAGGCGATTTTAAGTGCAATAGGGGTTACGCTTAAGATGGCATTCTTTTCGTGCCTGATTTCATCGGTTTTGGGTATTACGGCAGGTCTTCTGCTGGAAAAATATAATTTTAAAGGGAAAAAACTTATAATAAGAATAAACAGAACGATGATGGGTATGCCGCCGGTTGTAGCAGGACTGGTGGTATACCTGCTTTTAATGAGGAGAGGCCCATTGGGAATGCTGGGCTGGCTCTTTACAGTTAAAGGTATGGTCGTGGCTCAGGCTCTTATAATCGTGCCTATAATGACCGGAATGGTACACCAGCACGCATCGGGAAAGGCTCCTGCCATCAGAGAATTCTGCATGACTATGGGAGCAGGACGCTGGCAGACGGTATGGACCCTTCTCAGAGAGATGAGGCACGATATTTATTTTTGCATTGTAACAGTCTTCGGACGCTCCATAAGTGAGGTGGGAAGCGTCATGCTGGTAGGCGGAAATATAAAAGGCAAAACCAGGACCATGACTACCGCCATTTCACTTCTAAAAAGTCAGGGCATATTTACGGAGGGTATCGCTCTCGGAGTTGTGCTTTTGGTGATGGCTTTTATAATACAGTGGCTTTGCGATTTTCTTCAGAGGGAGGAAAGTGCAGATGAAAATAACTGATCTCGAAAAAAACGTCGGCAGCTTTCAGCTTAAAATCGACGATCTATATATACAGCCCGGGCTTATACATGGCCTTGCAGGACATAATGGCTCCGGGAAAACGGTGCTTCTTAAACTCATTATGGGAATACTGACGCCGGACAGAGGGGAGATAGACCTGGAGGGGATGGACAGACGTGCTATGACTATGATGAGCCAGCGCCCATATCTGCTCACGGAAAGTGTATATGACAACATAGTATATCCGCTGAAGCTCAGAAAGATAAAACCTGACGATACCCGGATAGACGAGCTTCTGGAAAGAACCGGACTCCTGACACAGAAAAATCAGTACGCACGCAGCCTTTCCAGCGGCGAAAGGCAGAAACTGTCTTTTATCAGGGCAATAATCTTTGAGCCGGAGTTCATCATAATGGACGAGACTCTTTCCAACCTTGATCCGGACAGCGAAAGGACAATTGTTGACATAATAAAGGAAATACAGCTCACTCGCCCTGCTACCTGGCTTATGGTCAGCCACGGACAGGATGTGAGGGAGGAGCTTTGCGACATAATTCACTATATGGAAAAGGGAAGAATTACAGATGAAGTTGTTAAAGGTTGATACACTGGAATCAGCGCTGGATAAGCTGGAGACGGCCATGAAGTCAGGCGGGGCAGGAATTCCGGAAAGCGAATCCGTACCGGTGCTTGACACTCTCGGAAGAATCGCTTCTGAAGATGTTTTCTGTGACGAAGATATCCCGGGCTTTGACCGTTCTACCATGGACGGATATGCTGTCGTTTCCAAAGACACACAGGGAGCGGGAGAAACTATGCCGACTTTTCTGCAGCTTGTAGGTGAGGTGGAAATGGGGCATGCGCCGCAGTTTGAACTCAGCAGCGGACAGTGTGCTTATGTGCCTACAGG
>CALZFA010000107.1 GCA_945644815.1 uncultured Clostridia bacterium | reverse complement strand
GAAAACTGTCCAAAAAACTGCCTTGAAATCGAGGCTCCTAAATTTCATGGTGATATCAATACAATTGCACGGCTTGTAAAACCGGATGATTGCATAGATTGCAGGATATGCGCCAAGGTATGTCCTATTGACGCGGTCCGCTTCTAAAGGAGGAAAAAACATGGGAAAGATGTATTGCAGAATTTATCAGGGCGTATTTAAGATTGGTATGTACTTTATTCCTTGGAGAATGCCGGAAACACTTGAAGGAGCCGGAGCTGTCAAAAAGCTCCCTGATCTCATCAAGCAGAAAGGCTACAGCAAGGTCCTTGTTGTAACTGATAAAGTTCTAATGGACCTGGGACTTCCTAAAGGCATGCTTGATGCCATGGATTCCGCAGGAATTGAATATGTCATTTATGACGGAGTTCAGCCAAATCCAACAGACCGCAATGTAAATGAAGGGCTGAAGCTATTTAAAGAGAACGGCTGTCAGGCCATGGTGGCCTTCGGGGGCGGCTCACCTATGGACTGCTGCAAAGGAATAGGAGCCATGGCGGTGAAGAAAGGCAAAACAGTGGAGCAGCTGCAGGGACTCTTTAAGGTCCTTCACAGAATTCCTACTATCTTTGCGGTGCCTACAACTGCCGGAACTGGCTCAGAAACCACCGTTGCTGCGGTAATTACCAATGAAAAGACCCACCACAAAGCATCTATGAACGACACCAGTCTCATGCCTAAGTACGCCGTACTTGATCCTGAACTTACCGTCGGTCTGCCGCCTAAGGTAACTTCCACCACAGGGATGGATGCTCTGTGCCATGCTGTTGAATGCTATACCAATAATACATATAACAGCAAGCTGGAAAAGAAACTGTCCGAAGACGCGGTAAAGCTTATTTACGATAACCTGTATGAGGCATATACAGACGGCAGCAACATTGTAGCCCGTCATAATATGCAGAAAGCTGCTTTCTACGCAGGACGTGCATTTACAAGAGGCTGCGTGGGTTATGTCCATGCCATCGGCCACACTCTGGGAGGCCTCTACGGAACACCTCACGGACTGGCAATGTCCGTTATTTTGCCTCATGTAATGCGACAGTTTGGTCAGGCAGCTCATGAAAGGCTGGCTCGTCTGGCCGAGGTATGCGGCATGACAGGCGCAAACGATGCGGAAAAGGCAGAAAAATTCATCAGCTGGATCGAGGAGCTTAAGGTTAAAATGAATATTCCTGCCGGCCTTGATGTAATTAAAAACGATGATATCCCTCAAATTATAGAATGGGCCATGAAAGAAGCTAACCCGCTGTACCCTGTACCTGTTGTATGGGATAAGGCGGATTTTGAAAAGTGTATCAGCACTGTCAAAAATGCATAACAGCACACGAAAAAATCGGGGTCAAAGACCCCGATTTTAGTTCTGATACCACTCTAATTGCCTATTCTATCTCTCCCGGCTGGATATATCCCGCCTCTGCCATGCATGCCAGCACCTGCTGTCTTCGTTCTTCAGCCAAAGCAGGATTCACATCAGGAGAATAAACAGACGGTGCGTTAGGAATTCCCGCAAGCATTGTACACTCGTAGTCATTCATCTCCGAAGGTTTTTTCCCGAAATATCCCATGCTGGCATCATAAACGCTATAGTGCCCTGAACCGAAGTAAATGGTATTAACATAAAGTTCCAATATCTTATCCTTATCGTAAAGCTTCTCAATTTGCCACGCCACCAGTATCTCAGCCACCTTTCTGGTATATTTCTTTTCCTGGGAAAAATACATAAGCCTACCCAGCTGCTGTGTAATAGTGCTGCCGCCTTCTACAATCTCCTTACTCTGAATATTGCGCCAAGCCGCCCTGGTGGTAGATATAATATCAAAGCCGTTATGATAACGAAATCTCCTGTCCTCTGCAGCTATCACAGCATTTACATAAGTCTGAGGCAACTGGTCGAAGGCAGTATAATTTTCTTTTCCCATAATTTCTTCTGCTTTTTCCTCCACAGACATCTGCTCCACCGCATCCCGGTACATCTGGTACCCCTGCCAGACTACCAGTGAAGCAACTGCTGCAGCTCCTATTACTATCAGAAGCAAAATTCTTTTCAGTATCTTCATGATTATCTCCTATGCTATTACCAAAGCAAGACATATAAGCCTTACAACAAGAGCCGCAGCCCAGGCAATGGCGCACTGCCATACCACGATGCCAAAGGCCCATTTCCCGCCAAGCTCCCTCTTAATTGATGCAACTGCCGCAACACAAGGCGTATAAAGCAGACAGAACACGAGAAGGGAAGCTGCTGCCGCCGGAGTCAGCACAGCCGCAAGTTCTTCTGTGCCACCGAAAAGAACGGTGAGAGTGGAAACAACGCTTTCCTTAGCCATGAAGCCTGCTATAAGAGATGTGGATATTCTCCAGTCCCCAAATCCCAGCGGAACAAATATCGGCGCGATTACCCCCGCAATTACAGCCAGCATGCTATCATGAGAATCGCTTACTATATTCAGTCTGAAGTCAAAGGTCTGCAGGAACCAGACAATAATGGCCGCTAAGAATATAATGGTAAACGCCCTCTGCAGAAAATCCTTTGCTTTGTCCCAAAGAAGCATGGCCACGTTTCTTACCCCCGGCATCCTGTAATTAGGAAGCTCCATTACGAAAGGTACAGCCTCCCCCTTAAACATTGTTCCCTTAGAAATAAGTGCGCAGAGAATCCCGATTATTATTCCCAGAAAATACAGACCCACCATGATAAGAGCGCCTTTTCCCGGGAAAAATGCCGCTGTAAAGAATCCGTAAATAGGAAGCTTTGCCGTACAGCTCATGAAGGGCGTCAGCATTATGGTCAGTTTGCGGTCTCTCTCCGAAGGCAGAGTCCGGCTTGCCATAACCCCCGGCACTGTGCAGCCGAAGCCTATGAGCATAGGAACTATGGATCGCCCTGAAAGACCTATCTTTCTGAGCAGTTTATCCATTACAAAGGCGATTCTGGCCATATATCCGCTATCTTCCAAAAGGGAAAGGAAGAAAAACAGCGTCACGATTATAGGCAGGAAGCTGAGCACGCTCCCGATACCGTTAAATACTCCGTCAATTACGAGAGAATGAAGCAGCGGACTTACATTCCAGACCGTAAGAGCTCCGTCCACAGTATCTGTCAATGTTTCTATTCCCTGCTCCAGCAGCCCCTGAAGCCATGCTCCTATGACATTGAATGTTAACCAGAACACTATGGCCATAATGCCGATAAAAGCCGGAATAGCTGTATATTTCCCTGTGAGGATTCTGTCTATGGCTCTGCTTCTTTCATGTTCCCTGCTTTCGCGAGGCTTTACAACGGTCCTGTCGCAAAGATTCTGAATGAAGCCGAATCTCATGTCCGCAATGGCAGCAGCTCTGTCCAGACCTCTTTCTTCCTCCATCTGGCAAATGATGTGCTCAAGCATATCCTTTTCATTGTCGGAAAGCTTAAGGGCATCAAGCACCAGCGGGTCTCCCTCGACAAGCTTTGACGCGGCGAACCTTGCAGGTATGCCTGCAAGCTTTGCATGATCTTCAATGAGGTGCATAATTCCGTGAAGGCATCTGTGTACTGCACCGCCGTTTTCGTCCTCTTTGCAGAAATCCGTTCTTCCCGGCTTTTCCTGATACTGGGCAATATGCAGGGCATGGTTTACAAGTTCATCGATACCCTCATTCTTAGCAGCCGAAATAGGCACTACAGGTATGCCCAGCATGTTTTCCATCTCATTTATATGTATGGTTCCGCCGTTTCCGCGAACCTCATCCATCATGTTCAGCGCCAGCACCACCGGTGTGTCCAGCTCCATAAGCTGCATGGTCAGATACAGATTTCTCTCTATATTGGTAGCGTCAACGATGTTGATAATACATGTCGGCTTATCCTCCAGAATAAACTGCCTCGACACAATTTCCTCGCTGGTGTACGGGGAAAGAGAGTAGATGCCCGGAAGATCCGTCACCAAAGTCTCCGGATGATTTCTGATGGGGCCGCTTTTCCTGTCTACTGTTACTCCCGGAAAGTTTCCCACATGCTGATTAGAGCCTGTAAGCTGGTTAAAAAGTGTGGTCTTGCCGCAGTTCTGGTTGCCTGCCAGTGCAAAGGTCAGCTTCGT
>CALZFA010000106.1 GCA_945644815.1 uncultured Clostridia bacterium | reverse complement strand
CATCATCCCTCCATATATATTGAGTTATAGTTATCCTAAGGAAAGAGGCGAAACCGTTTGTCGGTTTCGCCTCTTTCCTTAAGCGCTCCCCTTCTAAACTTATTGGATTTCAATAAGCTTATTCTTAAGCTCTGTCTCAATGCGCCCCAGTTCCTCCTCTGCCGCCTGTCTCTTCTGTCTGCCTTCCTTCTGAATTTGAATAGTCTCCTCTATGCTCATAGCCTCGATCTGGTCATGGGTCACAAACACAGCAGTAATCCCTAATCTTGAGACCAGTGCTTTCAGCTCCGATCGCATTTCCTCTCTAAGAAGAGCATCCAGTGCGGAAAGCGGTTCATCAAACAAAATACACTCCGGTTCGATCACAATGGCTCTGGCAAAAGCAACTCTTTGCTGCTGCCCACCGGATAACTGATGTGGATACCTATCTGCATAATCCTCCAGTTGTACCGCATGGAGTGCTTCATGCACTTTTTCTTCCAGATTCTGCGTATTCTTGGAGGCTCTCAAGCCAAACGCCACATTTTCAAACACTGTCATATGCGGCCAAAGTGCAAAATCCTGAAATACAAATCCAAGACCTCTTGCCTCCGGTGGTACATTAATTTTCTTTTCCCGAGAAAAAACACATCTGCCATTAAAATATATTTCCCCTGTATCCGGTGTTTCCAAACCTGCAATCATGCGAAGCAATGTGGTTTTTCCGCAGCCGGAGGGTCCAAGAAGTGTTGTGAAGCTTCCACTCCCAATTACGAGTGACAGCTTATCAATAACTGTTTTGTTTTTAAATTTTTTGGTTACATCAACTATTTTTATTTCCATGACTTATCCCCATAGCTTTTTCTACCGAATTACTATAACTTTTATCCCTGTTTTGAAATACCTTTTTCTCGTAAAAGGTGCGTAAATTTTGCGTAAAAGTTCTCTTGAAACAAAAAAAGCCTCCCGGATTAAAACCGGGAAACTCTTTATCCTACAAGTTAATAAACCAATGATTATTTTTACATTATGATAAATCAGAATCCTCCACTTTCACCGCACATCGAAAAATCAGAAATCCTATTACAAACAAGACTGAAATCATGCCTACCCCTGCGTTCATACTCCCCGTTATTTGGGAAACTGCGCTGACAACAGCTGTCCCCATAAAGGCAGCGCCCTTTCCGCAGATATCCATAAGTCCGAAAAATTCGCCGGACTGACTTGCCGGAATAATCTTGGTAAAGTAGGAACGGGACAGTGCCTGGATACCACCCTGAAACATTCCAACAAAGATTGCCAGTATAAAGAACTGTACCTGATTGGTCAGGAATACGGCAAAAAGCGCAATACCAAAATAGGCAGCGATACATACCATGATCAGCTTTTCCGCTTTGTATTTCTGCGCCAGCCTTCCGAACAGGATGGCAAATGGAAAGGCTACAATCTGGGTTACCAGCAGGGCCAGCAAAAGACCTGTACTGTCCAGCCCGAGTGCCGATCCATAAGCAGTTGCCATATCAATAATGGTGTACACACCGTCAATATAGAAGAAGAAGGCAAGCAGGAATAAAAATACCTTCTTTTCCTTTTTCACGTTGCAGAAGGTTCTTCCCAATCTTACAAAGCTTTCTTTTACCGCACCCTTCTTTTTCTCTACATAATGCTTCTGCCTGTAGGTTTTCAAAAGCGGAAATGTCATCAGCACCCACCATGCGGCAGTGATAAAAAAAGCAATTCCCATTGCCAGTTCCATGGTGATTCCAATTGCTCCTGCCCCCAGAACAATCACAAGGGAAACCACGAACGGAATACAACTGCCGATGTAACCGAAGGCATACCCTTTCGAAGACACCTCATCCATTCTCTCACTTTCTGTAACATCCGGAAGCATGGAATCGTAAAAAATCAGACTTCCAGAGTATCCAACCTTTGCGATCAGATAGATCACCAGAAACACCAGCCAGTTTTTCGCAAAACCGAGACTGATACATCCCACAGCACCTACAATCAGTGAAATGACAAAGATCGGTTTCTTGTATCCCTTTGTGTCTGCCAGTGACCCGCAAACCGGTCCCATAAAAGCCACGAGTAACGTAGCAAGAGAGGCTGCATAGCCCCAGTATGCCAGATAATCCACATCGGAAAGTCCGGCATTGCCTGCCAGGTAGTTAAAATAGATTGGCACGATGGTAGTAATCAAAAGGGTAAAGGCGGAATTTCCCACATCATACAATACCCAGTTTCTTTCTTCCTTCGTCAATTTTGCTCCCATTCTTAAGTCCTCTCTTCCCCCACCGGCATGGAACCGAAATTATTATGATAGATTGGATTCAGCTCCTCTTTTCCAACAAGAAAGCTGTTATATTCATGGATCAACAAAGCTGCCAGCTTTACCGCCCCCTGAAAACGTTCAAAAAGTTCTTTTGTACTGTCTGAACAGGCTGTATTTTCCGTATAGTTGATCATAAGCCCGTGTAATTCCTTATAGGTACCTGTCAATCTTAAAACAGTATCGATCAGAAAGCGCTTGCTCTTTGAAGGAGTAACCAGAAAATTCAGATAAGAAACCATTCCTTTCAGCGCTCCGTATATCTGCACACTGTCTGTCTCTTCAAAAAAAGCCTGTATGACCTCAGTGTTTTCCGGCGAAGGAATAATGTGACCTGTCGGTTTGTACCTGACCGGATCGTGTCCGTCCTTTTCCATCAACATTCTGTCAAATTCCGATTCGATTTCCGTATGAGTGATTCCGCTTGCCTCAATGACCTCGTCAATATAGCCATGGCAGGATACATCTAATGCAAAATGGCAGATGAAACCATATAAATAGGACAGATATGCATGATTTTCCCAATTTTGCTTTATCACCTCAGCAGCCGGTATAAAAAAGTCCTTTCCGGCCCTTTCATGCATATCGTGTCCTATTTGTTTAACTTTATTTTCAGAAAATGGTTTATAGTAAAAGAAGATATCCGGTCCGTGAAGACCAATGTTAAACAGCTCCGGATATTCTTCTACGATCTTTTTTTCCCTCTCCTGCAAGGATTCTCTTACTGCCTGCCCCAGTTTGTAGTGTGCATAAGTTGTCGGCATGGGAAGTCCCCCTTCCTCTTTATGTTTTCAGATACATGCCTATTATCATACACCCCTCCCCTGATGTCAATTAAAGTTCTTGTAAAATCTCTCTCACCACATAAGCATTACCTTAAACAGATCCCCGTCTATCTCTACCTGCATGGTTCCGCCCTGCAGCTCCACAAAGCTCTTGGCTATGGCAAGACCGAGTCCGCTTCCTTCCGTGTTTCTGGAGCTGTCCCCGCGCACAAACCGTTCTGTCAGGTCCTCCGGTGCAATATTCAGCTCCGAAGCAGACATATTTTTCAGTTCAATCGCAATTCCCTTTTCTGTTTTGTCTGCGCTCACATAGACTCTGGTATCCCGCATAGCATATTTGATTATGTTCACATAAAGGTTTTCAAAGACCCGATAGGTCTTCTGGCTGTCCAGCTTTAGGATCACCTTTTCCTCCGGCAGCCGGAAACGGAAAATCAACCCCGCATCCTCAACCCGGTCCTCATATTCCAGATATACCTGACGCATTAAATGACAGATATCCACATCCACAAGGTTCAAGGTAACATTTCCTGTAGTCGCCTTACTCACCTCAAACAGATCCTCAATCAGGAATTTTAAGCGGGCAGATTTCTTTTTCAATACCGCCAGATATTCCCTTCTCTGCTCCTGTGAGATACTTTCATCCTCAAGAAGCTCAATATAGGTGGTAATTGCCGTAAGCGGTGTCTTCAGATCATGAGACACGTTGGTGATCAGCTCTGTTTTCATCCGCTGGCTTTTAACCTCTTCCTCCACAGCATTTTTAAAACCATCCTGAATTTTTGAAAGCTCCTGCTTATAGGATTCAAAAATGCCCCAATCCTCTGAAAATTCGGTTCGCAGGTTTCCTTCTGCAATCGAACTGGTTGCGGCAAGGAGCTTCCGGTACTGCTCCTGAATTTTCTGTACATATCTTTTCAGTACAAAATAAAGAACAATGGAATAGATTACCAAAGCAGCCCAGCCAAAAACCCACAGGACACACGCTGCCGCAAGCAGCAGAAAGTTTACTGCTACAAGCTTAAAAATCGTCTTATTGGCTTTTTC
>CALZFA010000105.1 GCA_945644815.1 uncultured Clostridia bacterium | reverse complement strand
CTTTTTCCTACATAATCTATATAAAAAGATACCCTAAGAAAGGGTATCCTTAATCATTTGGAGCTAGTGAAGGGAATCGAACCCCCAACCTGCTCAACACCTTTGAGCAATTTTACACAACTCAACGCAACTGGTACAACTGCTACAAACGGCTAAAAATAGCCATTCTCAACTATTTGTAATTTTAACCATTTCTAACGCAACTATAACTAAGTGGCTAAAAAGTGGCTAATTTTTGTGCGCTGTACAGCTCATTTTTTAAATGGTTGCGAGCCTTTTTGTCAACAAAATAGGCTCTAATGTTATATCTCCTTAGAGCCTGTCAACAAAAAGGAAATTAAAAATGATTAAATTGTATGCTATTTACTTTCAGACTCTTTTTTAACCTTCTCATATGCCGCTTCAATGGCTTTGTCTATATCGTCAGCAGTTATGTTCAGCCCAGCTCTGAGGTTTTTTCTTCCAGGTACCGCAGCACTTCTTCCTTCTTCTCGGCGCCGGTTGCTGTGTCAAGCCACTGCTTTGCCCAGCGGACCGCTGTCTCTGTGATGTCGTTGAGCTGTTTACACTCTTCCTCGGAAAGCTGGCGCTTTGCCAGAGCCCTTGCAGGGGCGGTGTAGATTACTGCTCCGGCTGCTATTACCGTTAAAACGACAACAGTTAAAATAACTATTGTGGTCATTTTATTCACCTCCTTATTTCCTTTTCCATAGCCTTACTATACACGAAATGTGGTCGAATGTCAACACGTTTTGTGAACTTTTTCTCTTGACACACTACACACATTGTGTATATAATGTAAGAAACAAAAGAAGCGAGGATAAAATTATGTTATTTAGTGAAAGACTTCGTGAGCTTAGACAAAATAAGGGCTTGTCTCAATCACAGCTTGCCGATGCTCTTAATATATCAAAGAGTGCTATTAGTATGTATGAGCTGGGCAAACGCGAGCCCGATCTTGAAACTTTAGAAGGAATAGCGGATTTCTTTAATGTAGATATTAATTATCTTATTGGTAAAGAGGATGGAAGTATGTATTACCTCGACCCTGAGGCTGCGGAAATTGCTCAGGAAGTTCAGCAGCGCCCGGAGCTGAAGCTCTTGTTTGAAGTTTCTCGTAAAGCGAGCGTTGATGATCTCGGACTGATAATTAGTATGATTGATAGATTAAAGATGTATCGATCAAAGTTTGAAGAATCTCAGCAGTTTAAGGGTGCTGAAGATACCTTTGAATATAATTCATCAACCTATGAACCTGAAACCATCGCCGCGCATCACGAAGGAGATTGGACTAAAGAAGAGCTTGAAGAGGTTGAAGAATTTAAGAAGTATGTAAAGGATAAAAACAAGAACAAGTAGAGATATTGTGAGGTGAGTTTATGTCATGCAGTTACGAGGATCTGCTTAAGGAGTATGAGGACGAGCTGGACATAACCGAACGACCTATGAGAATTGACGGACTATATGCAGACGGTTGTGTGTGGATAAACAGTAAGATGCCCGAAAGTAGAAAAGTAAGTATTCTGGCCGAAGAAATCGGCCATCACGAAACAAGTTCCGGGGACATTCTTAATTTAGACAACATGGACAATGCCCGCCAGGAGCAACGAGCCAGGAAGTGGGCGTACAAAAAACTAATTCCGTTTGAGGATGTTCTAAGAGCTGTCTCTGCAGGCTGCACCAGGGTGTGGGAATTTGCAGAGTATCTGAATGTGGACGAAGCATTCGTAAAAGAGTGTTTTGAGTGTTATGGATTATTATAAATTATGTTTTAAACCATAAAAGTTAAAAATACAAAGGAGGAAATTAAAATGAAAAAAGTATTAGTTATTGTTCTTGTTATTGCAATGTCCACAGCTTTGTTCGGTTGCGGTTCTGCGTCGCCATCTGATGTTGTCGATACTTATCTTAGTGCGTTTAAGGCTCAGGATGCCGATACAGTTGCCAAAGTATATTCAGGCAATTCAGGCGCAGATTTGCTTTCTGATGTCGCAGATAGCGAAGAGTTCCCCGAAGAAATATCTTCTGACTTTACAGACATGATACTCTCGTTCGATTACGCACTAGCCAATGAACAAATCAACGGCGATACTGCGACAGTGGATGTGGTGTTTAAAACATATGACTTTGGTAGCATGTTTAAGAGTGTTATCAGCGATTACTTCACAAAAGCAATCGGCATGGCCTTTTCCGGCGCATCGGAAGATGAGATGGAACAGGTACTTGTTGACCTGTTTTCAGGAAAGCTTGCCGAAATGAAAGAAGGAGAGCACGATTTTGAGGCCACAGCAACCATTTCACTTTCCAAAGTGGATGGCGAGTGGAAAATTGATGAGATTGATGATGAGTCTGATTTCCTTGATTGCCTAACAGGAGGCATGATTTCAGCGGTTACAGATATTTCCGATAGTTTTAACATGGAATAGCCCTGTGATGTTCAGTGTCAAATTCATCATACTGTAGGTCAAGTAATGTCATCATACGATACGATATTGTCCATCATGAATGATATGACAGAAAGAGAGCTGGACAATTTTTCGCAGATAATGCTCCTGTATCAGATGTGCCGCGATCATAATGAGAAAGACTTGTTTATGTTTGCGACCATGTCATACATGAGTGATAAGTTCTTCTCAACGTTCGTGGAACCAAGCAAGAAAAACTAAATGAAAAAAAGACGCACCCTCGGCAAAGGATGCGTCTCAGTCAGGTTAAGTATAGCCAACAAAACCCAACTACCAGTCAAGTAGTAGTGTACCATACTTAACCCGATATTTCAAGAATTTCGGGCATTTTTTTATGTCTAAGGAGGTTAATTATGGCCAAGAAAACTAATTGCATAATAAACGGTAAAGAGTATTACCGCCTAAGGTGTAAGGTCGGCGAACGAGCCGACGGGAAACCTATCATGAAGTCCTTTTACGGCAGCGGTAAAAAGGAGGCGGAAGAAAAGTACAGAGAGTACATGGAGAAACTCCACTCCTCTCCCAACAGGCATGCAGGAGACTCACTGGCCAGGCTTGCAGACTTCTTTACCTACCAGGTTTTCATCCACGAAGACCTGACAGCCGACACCATCGAGATGTATGAGCGGCAGTATGTTAAGTTTCTGGCGCCGGCAAAGCTTGCTACAAGACCGGTAAAGGATATTTCAAGTGCTGACATCCAGCTGTTTTTTAATATGCTGGCAGGCGGCGAGCTCTACGGAAAAAAGATTGAGGTCTCTCAGTCCACTATCAGCTCCCTCAAGAAGTATATGGTGCATCTTTTTAATTATCTCAACCTTAATGGCTACTGCGACAATCTGATGATTAAGATCACGCTGCCTAAGGTTGGCCGTAAGCGTACGGTCGAGACAACAGATGACGATGATCTGAATGATATCCAGGTATTTTCCGAAGACGAGGTCAGAGCTATCATTTCTACACCGGGCAGAAATTTGTTCCTGTATCAGCTTGCTCTTGCGACCGGGCTCCGAGAGGGAGAACTCCTGGGACTAAGGTATTCTGATTTTGTCGATGGCACCGTAAGAGTAAAACGGCAGCTGCATTACCACTACAAGATCATGTCAGATAAGACCCGTATATATGTCGGTGAGGTCCAGCAACCTAAATCCCCTTCCAGTGTCCGCAGCGTGCCGCTTCCGGATAACATCCTGCAGGCACTAAAAAAGCACTCGGCCGCTCACAAAGCCGAGATGATGGCAAACGGTTACAGGACTGATTATGTATTTACTTCAGAATCGGGGAAATTTTTAGAACGCGGAAATTTTTCTACCGCATGGAGAAGGCACCTAAAGCGTGCCGGCATAGAGCATAAAAAGTTCCATGCCTGCAGAGCAACCTACTGCACTGTGCTCTGCAGACGCGGCGTGCCGCTTGAGACTGCATCGAAGCTCATGGGCCACTCAGACATAAATGTTACGGCAAGATTTTGCCGTCTGGTATCTGATGTGGAAATGTCGCTTGCCGCAGAAAAAATAAAAGATTTATTTGCCCTCTAAGGATAACCGTTTAATCCAAGTGGCTAAAAAGTGGCTAAATGCTGATTTTGATAAAAAAATGCAAGGGATTCAAGTCTTGAAACCCTTGCAATTGCTAAGTTTTGGAGCTAGTGAAGGGAATCGAACCCCCAACCTGCTCATTACGAATGAGCTGC
>CALZFA010000104.1 GCA_945644815.1 uncultured Clostridia bacterium | reverse complement strand
ATTTATTTCCTACATCGTTCTGTACCACCAGTACAGGTCTTACTCCCCCTTGTTCAGAGCCTACTACAGGACTTAAATCAGCAAAAAATAAATCTCCCTTTTTTACTATCAAGTCCAACACCCCTTTTTAAATTGTGTTTTAAGACTCTTCTAAAATTTTCTTGACGGCATAGGCTGTATACTCGGCTATATCGCCTGCAAGCAGTCCGTACTCGCCTTTTTCCTCTGCACCCAGGTCTCCGGCCAGGCCATGTATATACACGCCTGCAAGAGCAGCCTCAAATGGCTCTATGCGTCTGCCGCCACTGTGCCTCTGTCCTGACAGAGAGGTAATTATGCCGGTAAGCACATCTCCTGAGCCGGCTGTCGCCATGCCGGGATTTCCTGTAGTATTAGTATATGTCTTTTGACCTCTTGCGGCTACAACAGTGCCTGCCCCTTTCAGCACCGTGACCGCGCCTGTTTTTTCCGCTAAAGCCTCTGCAAGCTGCTGTCTGGTCATTTCCGCGGAAAAATCATCCCCCATAAGCCTTTTAGCTTCTCCCATGTGAGGTGTTATTATGAGCTGTCCTTTTCGGGCTCTCATTATGCCGAAAAAGTTCCGTCTTGCCGCAATATTCAGTCCGTCTGCGTCCAGCACCAGCGGGCCGTCAAAATAATTTAGAAGTTTTCTCACCTTGTCAACGCTTTCACTGCTATCCCCCAGTCCGGGACCTGCCGCCGCAGCGTCATATCGGCTCAGGTCAACATTATCCAGGCCGACTGTAAGGCAGGTGGCCTCAGGCACACCTGTCTGCACTATGGGAAATATTTCAGAAGGAACGGAAAGCTGCACCAGTCCCCCTCCGGACCTTAAGGCACCTCTTGCGGACAGCACCGCGGCACCCGCCATTCCTACAGAGCCGGCTGCTATGAGAATCCGCCCGCAGCTGCCCTTATGTATTTCCCTGTCTCGCCTTTCGATAATATTCTTGACCAATTTTTCGGTAATAATACTTTCAGTCATAATTTTCCTCATGAATAAAACAGGGGCGGAATTTTATCCGTCCCTATGAAGTTATCTTTTTATATTCCCAGAATCAGGCTGGCCATCAGGAAATATATCAGAACAGACAGCATATCTACAGATGATGCTATAATCGGGTTGGCCATTAAAGCCGGGTCTGCTCCCAGTTTTTCCGCAAGGAGAGGCACCATACCTCCTATTGCCTTGGCAAATACGATAATGAATATCATTGAGAGGCATACTGTCAAAGCAATAAGCCATGATTCCTTATCTATAAAGATAATTTTCAAAAAGTTGACTGCACTGAGCACCAACCCCACGCACAAGCTGATTCTTGCTTCTTTCCAAAGAACTTTCAAGGCATCTTCCAGTTCAACTTCTCCAAGCGCCAGCCCGCGTATAATCAGTGTAGAAGCCTGTGCTCCGGTATTTCCGCCTGTTCCCATAAGCAGGGGAATATATGAAACCAGCACGATTACAGATGACAGCAGATTTTCAAAACTGTTTATTATAGCACCTGTGATCATAGCTGACACCATCATCACCAACAGCCACGGCAATCTGTTCTTGGCATGCTTGAATACGCTTTTATCCAGGTATTCCTGATCCGACTGTTCCAGATCAATAATACCGGCCATACGTTCCATATCCTCTGTGTTTTCGTCTTCAATAACTTCCAGGATATCGTCTACGGTGATAATTCCCACCAGCCTGTGTTCCTTGTCTACGACAGGCATTGCCAGGAAACCGTACTTCTTGAAATCTTCGGAAACATCTTCACGGTCGTCGTACACATTGACACACACATAGTCAGTGTGCATTATATCCATAATCCGTCTGTTATCATCTGCAACCACCAGAGTGCTGAGAGATACTATGCCTATGAGTTTGCGACCTGTATCTTTTACATAACAGGTGTATACCGTCTCTGCGTCCATGCCCACTTCCTTGATGTGCTGCATGGCTCTCTCCACTGTCCATTCCTTTTCCAGGCTGATATAGTCCGGCGTCATCAGACTTCCGGCACAGTTGTCCGGATAGTTAAGGAAGGTATTAATCAGGCGTCTCTCGTCCTTAGGTGTTTTTTCCAGAATTTTGTCTACCAGATTGGCAGGCAGCTCCTCCAGAATATCAATTTTATCATCGAAATCCAGTTCGTCGATAATATAACTGAGTTCCTTATCCGTAATGCCGTTTACGATTTTAAGCTGGTCATCCGAAGGAAGGTATGCAAACACTTCCACGGAAACATCCTTTGGAAGCAGTCTGTAGACTACTATGGTTCGTTCCAGCCTTTCGGGCTCCTCCAGCATCTCCTCAAACATCTCGGCAATGTCTGCATTGTTATACTTGAGAAGTTCATCCCTGGCCATAAAGTATTTTTTTTCTTCAAGCAGCTCCAAAATCTTTTCCATGGATTCTTCCATTGCTGCTTCAGGGTCTAATAAAATTGTTGGGTCCATCAATGCCCCCTCCTTTCTTCAAGCCCCGCCTTTCGGTCAAAGCTTTGTCAGGGGGATCATCAGGGAAATCAGATGTATGTTCCTTATAAGACAAGCAAAGCAAAGGCAAGGCTTATTATCATTGTTGTGTCAGTTCGTTTCCCGTCGGGAACTGTATCCATTGTCTTTGCTCCTTTCTTTTTTCTCTTTTATACATGAGGGTCTGTATTTTTTTATGCAGAAACCCTTAACTATATTAGTATACTACTCTTTATACGGCCTTTGCAAGTGTAAAAATGCAGGATTTCCCGTTTTTTCTCCGAAGGTTCTTCTTCCAAATATGTTCTTTAAAAAAAACAAACTTATATTGTATACACGGTGTTGACAATGGCAATTCTTAGTGCTAAATTGAAACTGTAGACAACTTTGTTTTTATTATAAAAAATTATAATATTAATTGAGAAAAGAGGAGATTAGTAATGGCAAATTATATCGAAAGAGTAATCGAACAGGTAAAGGCTAAAAATCCCGGCGAAGTTGAATTCCATCAGACTGTAGAGGAAGTTTTGACTTCACTTGCACCTGTTATCGAACAGCATCCTGAGTATGAAAAGATGGGGCTTCTTGAAAGACTTACCGAACCTGAAAGAGGAATTTCATTCAGAGTTGTATGGGTTGACGACAATGGAAATGTACAGGTTAACAAAGGTTACAGATACGAATTTAACAGCGCAATCGGACCTTACAAGGGCGGCTTAAGATTTGCTCCTAATGTATATCCCGGAATCATCAAGTTCCTCGGCTTCGAGCAGATCTTTAAGAACAGCTTGACAGGACTTCCTATCGGCGGCGGCAAGGGTGGTTCCGACTTTGACCCTAACGGAAAGAGCGATGCTGAAGTAATGAGATTCTGTCAGGCATTTATGACTGAATTATACAGACATATCGGACCTCACACCGACGTTCCTGCAGGAGACCTGGGTGTAGGCGGAAGAGAAATCGGTTACTTATTCGGACAGTATAAAAGAATCACTAACAGATTTGATGGCGGCGTATTGACAGGAAAAGGCATCCCTTACGGTGGATGTCTCGGTAGAACAGAAGCTACAGGTTTCGGTATTGTTTGGTACGCAGAAGAAATGTTAAAAGCTAACGGCGAAGAAATGAAGGGCAAAACTGTTGCTATCTCCGGTTTCGGTAATGTTTCCTGGGGTACTGCATGGAAACTTCAGCAGTTAGGTGCTAAGCTTGTTACTATCTCCGGACCGGACGGATATATCTATGATCCTGACGGAATCAATACAGACGAAAAATTAAACATGATGCTCGAGCTCAGAGCTTCCGGAAAGAACGTCTGCGCTCCTTACGCAGAAAGATTCCCTAACGCTAAATTCGTTCCGGGAAAGAAGCCTTGGGAAGTTAAGGCTGACCTTTATATTCCATGTGCAACTCAGAACGAAGTACATATGGAAGATGCCAAGGCTATCGTTGAAAGCGGTGCCAAGTTCTACTGCGAAGGTTCCAACATGCCTACAACTAACGAAGCTCTTGCTTACTTACAGGACAACGGCATCATAGTTGGACCTGCCAAGGCTGCAAACGCAGGCGGAGTTGCTTGCTCATGTATCGAAATGGGTCAGAACGCAGGTCACACTGTATTCCAGCACCAGGATGTATATGATCAGTTGCACCAGATCATGATCAACATCCACAAGGCTTGTAAGGAAGCTTCCGAAAAGTACTATGGCAAGTATGACCTTGTAAAGGGTGCAAACATTGCCGGCTTTGAAAAGGTTGCAGAAGCTATGATGGCTCAGGGATTGGTATAGTCC
>CALZFA010000103.1 GCA_945644815.1 uncultured Clostridia bacterium | reverse complement strand
AAAGACAGCCATAAAACAGATCTGAATAGTGCTCAAACTATAAAAACTGACAAAAAAAATTAAAAAAACTATTGACATATCACAAAATGAGTGATAAACTCATGTCAACTTAAAAATAAACCTTTGAGGGAGAAGTAAAACTAATTTTACGGTCTCACAGCGAGCCCGGGGCGGTGGAAGCCGGGCAGATGCAGGATTAGAATAATGGGCTCCTGAGGGCGAGGGGAAAGCCGTAAGGCGAGTATCTGAGACGCGGTTCCGGCGTTACGGGAAAGGAGTGTGTTGGCACTCTGCAGAGAGGACTCCAAAGAGAAGGAGTCAAACAAGGTGGCACCGCAGATACAATCTGTCCTTGAAGTGAGGACGGATTTTTTTGTTGGAAAACCGGCTTAAACAGCAGAGACACTTCAATCATTTATATTTAATTCTTAGAAAGAAAAGGAGAAAAGAAAATGAAGAAGGTATTGACAGTATTACTTGTATTGGTTATGGCTATGAGTCTGTTTGCAGGCTGCGGTTCAGATGGCAGGGATGAGAATGAAACCGTGAAGGTCGGCATCCTTCAGCTTATGGAGCATCCGTCCCTTAATACAATCAGAGAAAGCATTATTGAAGGCCTTGCTGAGTCAGGGTATGTGGATGGTGAGAATATGACCATTGATTATCAGAACGGCCAGAACGATATGACTATAATGAAGACCGCGGCGCAGACTTTTGTGGCTAATGAGTGCGATGTCATCATTGCCATAGCAACTCCGGCAGCCCAGGCGGTACTCAGTGAGACCACGGAAATTCCAATTGTTTTTGCAGCAGTTACCGACCCTGTTGATGCAGGCCTTGTTGACAGTCTTGAACAGCCGGGAGGAAATGTAACGGGAACTTCTGATGAAGTATCGGCAGAAATGATCATGAACCTTGCAGAGGAAATCACTCCGGGATTTAAGACCATAGGTGCCCTTTACAGCTCCGGAGAGGATAATTCGGCATCTGTAATTGCAGGGCTCAAGAAATACGCGTCTTCCAAAGGGTACGAAGTAGTGGAATCAGCGGTGACAAACAGCAGCGAGGTTCAGCAGGCGGCACAGTATCTGGCAGATAAGGTTGATGTTGTTTATTCGCCTATTGATAATACGGTGGCATCAGCCATGGCTGTAGCAACTGAGGTTTTCAACGGACAGAAGATTCCTTTCTATGTAAGCGCGGATTCCATGGTCGCCGACGGCGGACTGGCCACCTACGGAATTGACTATACTGTTCTGGGAAAAGAGACAGGAAAAATGGTTGCACAGGTTCTCGGCGGAGAATCACCGGCAGATATTCCTGTAAAAAAGATGAGCGATATGAGCGTATACATCAACCAGAAAACAGCTGATGCGATCGGCGTTGAGTTCCCGCAGGCTGTTTTGGACAGAGCGCAGGTTCTCGGTGAGTAGTACGCCTGACGGGGAGCTGGGCAAGTAAAAAGGTTTAGGAGAGATAAATAATGATTATGACATTTGCGGCCTTTCTTGGCTCACTGGAGCTCGGAATGGTATATGCGGTTCTGGCACTGGGGGTTTTCCTCTCGTTCAGAACACTGAACATGCCCGACCTGACGGTGGACGGCTCCATCGTTACGGGCATGGCGATTTCGGCAGTAATGTGCGCGGGAGGTGTGAACCCATTCCTGGCTCTTATAGGGGCAGCTCTCGGAGGGGCAGCAGCAGGACTGGTCACAGGATTGCTGCATACTAAACTGAAAATTCAGGCAATACTGGCCGGCATTCTTGTTATGCTGGCCGCCTATTCCGTAAATTTAAGAATAATGGGCAAGACTCCTAATATTCCACTTACTAAAAGTATCACGGTATATAAGATGGCTGATGAACTTTTGCCCTCTAAGTATGCGGGAATTGTGCTGGGACTGATTATTTTGGCATTGATAATTGTATTGCTGTATTTGTTCCTTGAAACACGCTTGGGCTTTGTTTTCAGGGCAACAGGAGACAACGAGGATATGGTAAAAGCATGCGGCGTTTCCTGTGACAACATGAAACTGCTGGGGCTGGCCCTTTCCAACGGACTGGTTGGGCTGGCAGGAGGAATGCTTGCACAGAATCAGGGTTTTGCCGATATAAACAGCGGTACCGGCATGATGGTAATAGGACTTGCGTCAGTAATCCTGGGAGAAGTGATTTTCGGCACCAGAACCTTGATACGAAGGCTGGTGGCTGCTGCGCTGGGTGCAGTGCTGTACAGGATTCTCCTTGCTCAGGCTCTCTATGTTGGCATGGAATCCACAGATATGAAGCTGGTTTCGGCGATCATAGTGGTCATCGCTCTGACACTGGGATTGCTGGGGGAAAAGAGCTCTAAGCTGACAGCCCTGTCGGCCAAATTTTTGAAAGGGAGGGTTCAGAGATGAAAAACCTGCTGGAATTGAAGGGAGTTACCAAGATTTTCGGAGAAGGAACCGTAAATGAGAAGGTTGCCCTTGAAGATATAAATCTGACTCTTGCCGAAGGGGATTTTGTCACCGTCATAGGAAACAACGGTGCAGGAAAGTCCACCATGCTCAACTGCATTGCGGGAGTACATAATGTAGATAAAGGCAGTATTGTTCTGGATGGAAGGGATGTAACAAAACTTCCTGAGCACAAACGAGCCCGCTGGATGGGAAGAGTGTTTCAGGATCCTCTGAAGGGAACTGCTTTTGATATGACCATAGAAGAAAATCTGGCCATAGCTTACTATAAAAACAAAGCCCGCGGTCTTAGTCCGGGGATAACTGCCAAGGACAGGAAACTCTTTCGTGAAAAGCTGTCTGTACTTGAAATGGGTCTTGAAGATAAGATGACCCAAAAGGTAAAGCTCCTTTCCGGCGGGCAGAGACAAGCCCTTACATTATTTATGGCAGCTATCACAGAACCCAAGCTTCTGCTTCTGGATGAGCATACGGCGGCTTTGGACCCTGCGGCAGCATCAAAGGTTCTGGCGCTTACAGACAAATGTGCCGAAGACCCGAAACTCTGCACACTTATGATTACCCATAATATGAAAGACGCCCTTCGTCATGGCAACAGGACCATTCTCATGAAGGACGGAAAAGTCGTAATGGACATTAGCGGTGAAAAGCGCCGGCAGATGACTGTAGAAAATCTTATAGAAAAATTCAGCATAGATACCGACAGAATGCTGCTGTAGTTCTATCTGCTTGAATGCAGAAATGTCTTCTGTACGTAGAATTTAGAAGCAAAAGAAAGGGCAAAATTGTCCATAAGATATTTATCGGGCCTTTCGGCAAGGTTTTCGTCGCGAATGATTATTTCGCCGGAGAAAACTTCCCGGAGGGCCTTTTCTATTGACTCGCAGAAACGGTCATAGGTCTGCTGCGGGTTATCCATTCTGATTCCCAGCTGAATAAGCCGCCCCACTTCTTCGGTAGTGTAGCAGTTTTTCAGGATGCAGACAACAATAATCATAGCCACGGAAAGCCGCGGATATTTTTTATTTACAGGTGCATCTACGATTTTAGCCTTGACATAGTTGTTTATCATACTCTTTGTCAAAGGAAAGCCGTCGTGATGGCAGAGGAGAGGCCCCAGACATTTATCTATAAGAGAAATAATCTGGTCTATATAAAGATCAATGGAAGGCAGCTCCGTCCAGCGAGGCATGTGAAAGCTGTCGATTTTTATTTCTTTCTCAGGGTTTTCCACACATATTAAATCAGTTGTCATTTTTTTACCTCAAAATCTTTCCGAAATAAAATATACCATAGAAAATAAATGATGTAAAGGTTGACATTACAACATTCAAGTGGTAATCTAGTATTCGATACTAGATGTTTTGAATAGGAGCAGATAAAATGGATTATAAAGAGTTAAAAGCAATGGAGATGCAAAGAGCTCAGGCTGTTGTTGAAAAGCTTAACACCAGCAGCGACCCATATGTTGTTTACAGAACTTCAAGACCTATTACAGACCTGAAGCACATGCTGAATACCAGCGTGGAGCTTTATGGCGATAATGTTGCTTTCAGGCAGAAATTTGAAAAGGATAAACCTTTCAGTGAGATCACCTACCGCGAAGCCTTGGATACTGTCAACGGACTGGGAACGGCTCTTATAGCCCGCGGACTTAAGGGAAAGAGAATTTCTGTGATAGGGGAAAACTGCTATCAGTGGGCTACAAGTTATCTGGCGGCAGTCTGCGGCACCGGAGTTGTAGTTCCTCTGGATAAGGAACTTTCCGCAGAAGAACTTAAGCAGCTGATTATAGAGGCTGATGTTTCCGCAGTAATTTTTGCTAAAAAATA
>CALZFA010000102.1 GCA_945644815.1 uncultured Clostridia bacterium | reverse complement strand
ACTACACCCCAGGCTCCGTCGCCTTCAGCGTCCTTTGCAATCATAGCCGAACGAACACCGTTGGTTATGCCGCCGCCTACTCCGACAAAGACGGGCATAGGCGCCACATTGATAATGGACTGGGAAATGATCTGCTGAGGTGTAAAAGGATACACTGCCAGCACAGCATCTGCGTTGCAGCTTCTTATAATTGCAATATCGGTGGTGAAAATCACCGATTTTATCCTTCTGCCCATAATTACAAGTCCCTTTGCCTTGTATATTTCTTTTGGCATCTCAAGATATTTTGACCTGAGCTTTCCCTCTATTCGTGTCAATTCTCTCTTGTCCATCCGGTTCTCCTTTCGGTATAAAAAAATTCAGGAATCCAAATTCGCTATATATATATTGCGGCTTCAATGACAATCTTTCCTTTGCGGCTTGTCCCTTTTTCGCCTGAGTAGACAGCCTTTCCCTTGCCCCGGAGCACTATTTTTTCACCACCCTTGAGTAAATAATCCGGCTTAGCGGTTTCAACACTGTCCACAAAGACTCTCCCCCTTGTAACGGCCTCCTTGGCTTCATTCCTGGAAATGCCAAAAATTGCTGATACTATATTATCAATTCTCGGTGAAGATATGGTGAGCTTTTTCTTTTCTATACGGATTTCTGACTTATTTAACTCAAATATTGGCAAAATCTTAGCGGTAAAAGAGACCTTTCCTGCCTTCCGGAAATTCTGTACAAGATATTCCGCCAGTTCCCTTGCCACCAGAATCTGTGCTCCGTCATCGGCTGCAATAATATCTCCTACCTTTTCCCTCTTAATGCCCTCACCCATAAGGGCTCCCAGATAATCCCTGTGAGAAAGCCGCCCCTTCTCTGCAGCAGGCACCTTTATATCAAGAAGCACCACAGGACACTCATCCGGCTGAGCACGATAATAACTGCAGGCAGACTTTGCATCTACGGCTCCTGTATAGTCGGGCATAAACAACACCTGCTTTCTTTCTGCGTCCTCATAACCGCCAAAAAGGAATACCCCTTCAGACTTATGCTCTCTGAGAAAACCGGACAGCATGCTCTGCTGTTCCAAGGTGAGGAAATCACTGTTCATAGGAGCGTAGTATTCACTGAATCTCTCAAGTCTGTCTTCTATTTTTTTCAAAAACAATTTATTTTCGTCCATAGTGTATAATTTTTCTTCAAAAGATGATATAATAACTAAATTATGGTAGCAGATTGATTATAACATATCATGCTATGGTTTTGAAAGGAGATTTGCAATGAAATTTGAATACAGGCCCAGCGGAGTATGTTCACGTGTAATCTATTTAGACATTGAAAACGGAATAATTAAAGATGTGGAATTTGTAGGCGGCTGCAACGGCAACCTTAAAGGTATCACCGCACTGGTAAAGGGGCTTTCCTGCGACGAAGTCAAGGAAAAACTCTGTGGAATACGTTGCGGACTTAAAGCTACATCCTGCCCCGACCAGCTGACGCAGGCCATCGATGCTGCTATGGCATCAGGAGCAAAATAATCACAGGGAGACGGTTATGGGAGATTTTTTGTTTAAAAAGTTTATAAAGGACTATGAGAATGTTAAAAACCCCCGGGTACGGGACAGCTACGGAAAACTTGCCGGAATCGTGGGAATACTTTCAAATCTGCTGCTTTGCATCATGAAAATGCTGGTGGGATTCATCTCCGGCAGTATAGCCATAGTAGCAGATGCTGTAAACAATCTGGCTGATGCGTCCTCTTCTGTCATAACTCTGGCCGGTTTTAAGCTTGCCTCTATGCCTGAAGACAAAGAACACCCTTACGGACACGCCAGAATAGAGTACATAGCCGGCATGGTGGTATCCCTTATCATCATCGTAGTAGGTGTAGAACTGGGAAAGAGCTCCTTTGAGAAAATTCTTCACCCTGAGCCCCTGGAATTCAGCATTTATATTGTAATCGCGCTTCTTCTTGCCATAGCCATTAAAATATGGCAGGCTATGTTCAATGTAGCTGCAGGTAAAAAAATCAACTCGCTTACCCTTATCGCTACCGGTACCGACAGCAGGAATGATGTGATTGCGACATCCGCTGTGCTTCTCAGTATTATTACAGGTTACATCTTTGATATCCATATCGACGGGTATATGGGTGTGGTTGTGGCCCTGTTTATTATATGGTCAGGAATCAGTCTTGTGCGAGAAACCATAAGTCCTTTGCTGGGCGAAGCACCTGACCCTGAGCTTATCAAAGAAATTGAAGATATAGTATTCAGTCATGACGGTGTAATCGGCATACATGACCTTGTGGTACATAACTACGGTCCGGGAAAGATTTTTGCTTCCATACACATAGAGGTGGATTCTTCCATTGATGTTATGATAAGCCACGACCTCGTAGACAACATAGAGTGCCAGCTTCAGAAGGATCTCAATATCTTTGCTACAGCCCATATGGACCCGGTAAATCTGAAAGACCCTAACCGCGATCCCCTCTCCCATGTAATAGAGGATGCCATCGCAGACCTTGACGGTGTGTTGAATTTTCACGATTTAAGAATTGTACCCGGACATACTCACACCAATGTTGTCTTTGATGTGGTGCTTTCGCCTGAATGTCGCATAAGCCATGAGCAGATCGATGATGCAATCTGCAGTAAAGTAAAAGAATACAATCCGACTTTTTCCTGCGTAATTAACTATGATATAAGTTATGTGTAAAAAATATGGAATATTTGCTGAAACAATGATATAATCAATGTGATATTGAAGAAAAGGGGGAAATGTATGACCGTATTTGGACTCTATGTAAGTATGATAATTATCTGGCTCGTTATAGCTCTGGTTATGCTGATAATTGAGGCTTTTACCGTGGGACTTGCAACCATATGGTTTGCAGCCGGTGCCCTGGTCGCTCTCATTGCTGCTTTGCTGGATTTTTCTATCCCCGTCCAGATAGTGCTTTTTCTGGCCGTATCCATCTGCCTGCTTATTTTTACCCGTAAAATATTTGTGGAAAAGCTGAAGGCAGGTTCCGAAAAGACAAATGTGGATGCGCTGGTAGGAGAAAAAGCTGTAGTTATAGCAGCCATCCATCCTTATGAGATGGGACAGGTAAAGGTAGGCGGGCAGGTCTGGTCTGCTATAGGTAAAAACCCGGAAGAAACCTTTGCCGAAAATCAGCTTGTAAAAATTACTGCTGTTGAAGGTGTAAAGCTTGTTGTTATACCTTTGAAGAATAATTAACCAAGTATTTTGGAAAGAAAGGAAAAGATTATGGAAATTATTAAATGGTTTGTTTTAGGAGTCTTAGTCCTTGTAGCTATCGGGCTTCTTGTGACCAACATACGAATTGTACCTCAAGCAAGAGCCTATGTTGTAGAAAGACTTGGAGCGTATCACGGAACCTGGCAGGTGGGCCTTCACATTAAAATTCCTCTGATTGATAAAGTTGCCAGAAAGGTTTCTTTAAAGGAAAAGGTTATCGACTTCCCTCCACAGCCGGTTATCACCAAGGATAACGTAACGATGGAAATCGATACGGTAATTTACTTCCAGATTACTGACCCTAAACTGTATACATACGGCGTGGAAAGTCCTTTAGCTGCCATTGAAAATCTGACAGCGACCACTCTCAGAAATATCATTGGTGAACTGGAACTGGACGAATCACTTACAAGCCGTGAGCACATCAACTCCAAGATAAGACTTGTTCTGGACGAAGCTACTGACCCATGGGGCATCAAGATTAACCGAGTAGAAGTTAAAAACATTACTCCTCCTCGTGATATTCAGACAGCCATGGAAAAGCAGATGAGAGCAGAACGTGAAAGACGAGAAGCTATTCTCATCGCAGAAGGTGAAAAGAAGTCAGCTATTCTTATTGCAGAAGGTCAGAAGGAAGCTGCTATTCTTCAGGCAGAGGCAAAGAAGCAGACTGCTATTAAGGAGGCCGAAGGTCAGTCGGAAGCCATCCTCATGATAAACAAAGCCACTGCAGACGGTCTTAAACTCATAAAGGATGCACAGCTTGATGATGCGGTTATTAAACTGAAGAGCCTGGAGGCCTTCCAGAAGGCCGCAGACGGTCAGGCTACCAAGATAATCATCCCATCCGAGATACAAGGTCTTGCAGGACTTGCTTCTTCAGTTAAGGAACTTGTTAAAGAATAAGCGTAGTATATGGAACCGCCCTTCCGTCAGGAGGGCGGTTTTGTTATAGAGCAAAAAAAAGATAACACGCTATGGTGTTATCCTTTGAAAAGAAAAACCAATTTTGATACGAATTGCACACCCCTAATACTTTTTGTTAAAAGGTTCGAGGAATCGTTAAAAGGTGTACACCCTTAAATCTCAATACGCTTAGAAATGAAAGCCCTCGATAAACTTGAATTTGAAAACTAACTTTTCTTAAATCATTATC
>CALZFA010000101.1 GCA_945644815.1 uncultured Clostridia bacterium | reverse complement strand
GCAATGCTGCTGTCAAATCACAACCTCCATTTCCTCGTAAACATGATGAAAAATATAAGGGAGGCAATTGAAGAAGACAGATTTTTAGAATACAAGAAGGAGTTTTATGATAAATATGGCAGATTTTAAGGAATTATGTCCCCACAGAGAGTTTTGCGGAGGCTGTATCTATCAGGGAACTGCCTATTCGGAGCAGCTCAAAGAGAAGGAAAAAGAGGTATTGAGGCTACTTGAAGCTAAAGGCGTAACTCCCGAAAAGATAGATTCTATTGAAGGTTGTCCGTCAGCATTTTGCTATAGAAACAAGATGGAGTATACCTTCGGCGATTTCGTTAAAGACGGTGAAATGACACTGGGTATGCACCGCAAAAAGAACTTCATGTCCATAGTAACAGTTGACAACTGTCAGCTTGTGGACCCTGATTTTAATATAATATTAAAGGCTGTTCTGGATTTCTCTGTGGAAAAAGGCTATACTTTCTACCACAAGCGCAGCCATAGCGGTCTGCTGAGAAACCTTATAATAAGGAAGGGCGTAAGAACCGGCGAATTGCTGGTAAACATTGTGACCACATCTGAGGAAGGTTTTGATGAACGCGAATTTACAGAAATGTTATTATCGTTAACACTTACCAATAAAATTGTCGGTGTTCTCAGAACCTACTGCGACAGCCTTGCTGATGCTGTAGTGCCGGATTCGTTGAAAACACTGTACGGAAGAGATTATTACATGGAGAAGCTGTTGGGACTTGACTTCAAAGTCAGTGCTTTCTCATTTTTCCAGACCAATGTGGAGGCTGCAGAAAGGCTCTATACTGAAGCTCTCGCACTGGTGGACTCCTTTGAGGGTAAGAAGGCCTTTGACCTTTACTGCGGTACGGGAACAATCAGCCAGGTACTGGCACTGAAGGCAAAGGAAGTGCTGGGAATTGAGCTGGTAGAGGAGGCTGTGGATGCGGCAACAGAAAATGCTGCTCTGAACGGTCTTGACAACTGCCGCTTTATAGCAGGAGATGTGTTTAAGGTTTTAAATGAAGTTTCCGATAAGCCGGATGTAATAGTGGTCGACCCTCCTCGTGTGGGAATTCAGCCAAAGGCACTCGATAAGATTATCAGCTACGGTGTTAAGGAAATCGTCTATATTTCCTGCAATCCTAAGACTCTGACAGAGAACCTGAGATATCTGGACTATTACGGATACAAATGCATGTATCTGAAGCCTTTTGATAATTTTCCAATGACTAAACATACGGAGTGCATTGCGCTGATAGAGAGGGAATAACCTATGAGAAGACATGACCGGGAGATAACAGACAAAAACGAAATCTTAGAAATAATGAATCGCTGCGATGTGTGCAGGCTTGCCTTCAATGACGGGGACTATCCATACATTCTGCCCCTTAACTTCGGTATTGAGGAAAAGGACGGCCACATCATTCTTTATTTTCACAGTGCGCTGGAAGGATATAAAACCGAACTGATAAAAAGGGATAATCGTGTATCCTTCGAAATGGACTGCAAGCATGAACTTAAATACGATGATGAAAAGGGCTATTGCACTATGGCTTACGAGAGTGTAATCGGCAGAGGCAGAATTGAAGTTCTGCCAGACGAAGAAAAGGCAAACGCTCTGAGAAAACTTATGGGCCATTATCATCAATCAGATGATGCCTACTTTAATCCTGCAGCCATACCGCGAACCTTGGTTTACATGATGGTGATTGAAGGAATGACAGCAAAGCGTAAGCTTTAATGATTGATTTTAACATTTGCAGAGGTTATAATATGGTAAACCCATAAAAAGAAAAGGAGCGATTCTTATGATACAGATTGAAATGTTAAAGGCTGCGGGAAAGACAGTCCAGGGTATTCGTATTCAGGAACCGGGAGGAGAAGGACATCCCAATATGCTGCTGCTGCTCTGCGAAAAAGGATACATAATGTGCGGATATCTTAACAAGGAAGCTGCAGACAAATTTGACGATGCTGCTGCAGTTGTAAGCGGAAGCTGTTTTGAGGAATTATTGGCCAACCCTGTTAAGGCGGTTACTGATAAGGCTGCAGAGCTTGGCGTTGAAGTCGGTATGACGGGATTGCAGGCAGCAGAAAAACTTAACGGATAATATAACATAATAAAGCGGGCCGACAGCGGTAATTACTGTTATGACCTGCTTTTTTATAATATTTAATAATCATAGGAAGTAGAATTTCGGAGGTTGATATGGGAATATTAAATGGCTTCAGGAAAAGGAACAAAAGCAAATCAATACCAATGTACCTTTATACGGAGGAAGAACTGAACGAATATGAAGAACATGTAAGAAGATGTTTTGGTGACTACGAAGAGGTTTTTCATGAAATTGTATCCCCCGATATTCATCTCGATGTGATTCTGATTCCTCCTACAGAGGAAGCTCCGTATCACAAGCTTATAACCATGGGTGCAGGTGCATATAGGATGAATGTACCACAGGAACTGTCCGGTTATAATCTGAACTACGCCGAGTATGTGCTTTATCTGCCTGCAGATTGGGATGTAAAATCCGGCGACCCTTTAAACTACTGGCCCATTGGAATGCTTAAAAAAATTGCAAGGCTGCCAATTGACTGTGACACATGGTTGGGATACGGCCACACGATACACGGTAATGCGGATGCAGCTCCACTGGCAGCAAATACAGAGCTTAACAGTTTTATACTTCTTTCAGGCGTTAGCCTTGAAGGAGAGATGTGTGATTTTAAACTGAGTTCAGGAAAGTTTATAAGATTTTATGAGTTAATGGCTTTGTATCAGGAAGAGCTGGATTTTAAAATGGCCAATGACACACAAGCATTGCTTGATCTCCTTCCAGATGAAGAATTTCCTCCGATAGTCAGACCTGACAGAAAAAATTACTGCACAAAATAAAAAAGGGAGAACGGTGAAAATATGAAAAGAAAGATTTTTGTTTTAATGTTAACAGCAGCTGTAATTGCAATGTCATTTTGTCTTTCCGGCTGCGGAAAAAATGAAAAAGACCCGGAAATAACTGACACAGATAAGACTCCGGCTGTAGTAGACGCAAAGTGGGCTGAAGATGAGCTTGAAAACTATAATGAATACGATGAATTTACAGCTGACACATATGAATATCAGAGCAAAGTGCTATTTACCGCGGACAGGAGTGTGAAAAATTTCAATGTATTAGCCCTTACTATGGAAGATGTAGATGACGACGGTAATGTGACATTCTCGGAGAAGAGTATACATACTCTGGCAACACTTAAACCTGAACGCCCTCTTATGGTAAGAATGACATTTGAGGGAACCATACCTAATTACGGTATTTCCTATACAGATACCGACGGCAGCACCAAAAGATTTGCAGTACAGATCAGTGGTAAGGATGGTTCCATTATATTGAGCGAGTTTTAGATAATTTAAATAGAGGAAATGACAGATGGGTCAATATTTTAAATGGATAAACGTCGAAAAAAAGAATACATATAATCATACAAAAAAAGTTTATTATGAGTCAGATGCTGTAAAAGTTTTTTATCCTGATAATACAGAATGTAAATTTACAGACCCTCTTCCGTTGCTGATGTGTTACGGAAACTCTGTAGATATAGGACCATGGGTAGGTGATATTATCGGTGTATCCGACGAAAAAATTGATGGATATACTTTTTTGAAAGAAGTACATATTGGTTGGTAAAGGTGGTGCATAACATACGCCTGAAATCTGAATAATAATGTAAGACCTATATTAGAGAATACCATGGAGGAAGTATTATGAATTCAGATTTTATGACCAGCCGCACAGCGGCAAACCTTATGAGGGCCTTTGCCGGAGAAAGTCAGGCCAGAAACAGATATACATTTGCTGCGGATAAGGCAAAGAACAGTAATCTTTATGTAATAGAGGCGGTTTTTAAGTTTACTGCGGACCAGGAAAAGGAACATGCGGAGATTTTTTACAACCACCTCAGTTCCTTAGCAGGGGAGACAATTCATATTGATGGAGGCTATCCTGTGGATCCCGGTGATACGGTGATTCAGCTGCTTCGGTCTGCACAGCACAATGAATATGAGGAATGGCAGGATGCTTATAAGGCTTTTGGCGATGCAGCATCAGAGGAAGGGTATATGCCCGTGGCTTCATCATTCTATAAAATTGCTGAAATCGAGAAAACTCACGGTGACAGATTTGGAGAGCTTGCGGACCTTATGGAGCAGGGAAAGCTCTTTGTGTCCGACATAACCTGCAAATGGATGTGTCTCAACTGCGGACATGTGGAGGAAGGCGGTGCAGCACCCCAAGTATGTCCTGTATGCCGGCATGACCGGGGGTATTTTATCAGGCTGGAACTGGCGCCATTCACAAGATAAGAAGGAAGTATAAAAAATATAAATTAAGAAAAAAACACACCGCTCTAACTATTACAGCGATGTGTTTTTTAGATTATAT
>CALZFA010000100.1 GCA_945644815.1 uncultured Clostridia bacterium | reverse complement strand
ATCGGCGGTTCCGGTGACTTCTCACGTTCCGCATCCCTTGTTATATTTACCACTTCATCCGTTGCCAAGGATGGAGATATATCATCAATAGTACCTATGTGCCCTCATGTAGACCACACTGAACACGAGGTTATGGTAATCGTAACAGAACAGGGCTACGCAGATTTGAGAGGACTTTCCCCTAAGGAGAGGGCTGTTAAGATAATCGAAAACTGCGCTCACCCTGACTATAAGGAAAAGCTGATGGACTACTTCAACAGAGCATGCGAGCAGTCGCCTTGCCAGACACCGCACATTCTGGATGAGGCTCTGTCATGGCACTCCAGGTTTGAAAAGACAGGAAGCATGAAATAGATATCCAACCATACTGAGATATAAACAAAGACCTGAGGGGAATCAATCCTTCAGGTCTTAATTATTACTCACTTTCATTCATGAGCTTTACCATCAGATCCCCATCGATATTGCCTCCGCTTATGACGAGAGCTATGTTCTTTCCTCCTACCCTTTCACGGAAATCCATTACTGCAGCAACTGTGGTGCAGCTTCCGCCCTCAGCAATAATTTTTTCATCCTTTATCATAAACCTTACGGCCTCTCTGATGGTTTTCTCTTTTACCTCAATTATGTCATCGATGAATTGCGGCAATAACTCATAGGAAAGTTTTCCTACACCTCCCACCAATGATTCACATACTGTATCACCTGTCACCGGATATTCCTCATAGAACACCTTATCCTCTATAGCCTTTATCATGGCCGGACATGCCTCGGTCTGCACTCCTATGACTCTTATACCCGGCTTTAAAGCTTTGGCTGCAACTGCAATACCTGTGATCAGACCGCCGCCCCCGATAGGAACCACGATAGTATCAATATCCGGGTTCTGCTCCAGGATCTCAATGGCGATGGTTCCCTGACCTTCGTAAATCTTAGGGTCATCGTAGTAGGCGTCAATATATGTCATGCCCTTTTCATCTATGAACTTCATACCCAGAGCGTGAGCCTCATCGTAGTTCGAACCCATCAGCATAACATCCGCACCGAAGTACCTGATTTTATCCACTTTACTTTTGGGCGTCGTCTCAGGGACTATCACCTTAGCATTTTCAATTCCCAGAAGGGATGCCGCATAGCTTACGGAGCTTCCGTGATTTCCCGAGGAAATGGTTGCAACGCCCCTTTGTTTTTCCTCCTCTGTCAGAGTCAGCATTTTGTTCATGGCGCCACGAATCTTAAAACTTTTGGCCCTCTGCATTGTTTCCAGCTTGAAAAAATATCTTCTGTCATCATCGTTGAGATAAAATGACTCCTCTTTCTTAATTTAAAGCTACAGTTCTGCAGTTGTACCCAGATTTTTCTCCGCCGCCAGGTCTAAAGCAGCTTTTCCGGCTGCAATATCCAGGAGCGCCATGCCTGTAGCATCATAGATCGTAATCTGTTCCTTGAAAGTTCTTCCATCAACTTTACCTAAGATTAAATCAAGATTGCTGTTTGCCTCCAATACTTTACCAGTCGCATCTATTCCGAACTCATCTTTAAGACGTTTTGGCAGGTTGCTGATAAATTTCTCTGCGTTTTCAGGGCTCAGCATATCGGCAACCATGATTTTCTTCAGTCCCGGGAAAAGTGTCATCATGGCCGCAATCTGAAATGCGGCCTGATTGCCTGCTCCGAGAACAAACAAAGTTTCCGAATCCGGCCTTGCCAGATATTTTGCTCCGATGGCACCTGCAGCCCCTGTACGGATCCCTGTGATATATGAACCGTCCAGAATGCCGAGGGGCGCTCCTCTACAACCTTCATTATGTCTTCTTTGCTGAGAATTTTTACGTTAAACATTTCTGCTCCCCTTCCCCTCAATTAATTTTCCTTAAGGAATTCCGCAAATTTATCCAGTCCCTGTCTCAAAAGCTTTGAATCAAAAGCATAGCCGATTCTCACGCAGCCTTCCATTTCAAAGCACTCACCCGGCGTGAAAAGAAGACCTTTCTCGCGTATCAGGCGAACGCACAGGTCGTAGGAAGGGATGTCCTTATCGTAGTAAACCAGCGCTGTGGTTCCTGCAACAGGCTTCACGTAATGCACGCCCTCTGTCTCGTTTACCCACTGATCGAGAATCTCTCTGTTCTTAAGAAGAATTGCCCTGTTTCTTTCAAAAATTTTCTCTTTGTTGGCAAGAGCCATGGAAGCCAGCATATCATCCAGCACGCCGCAGCTGATAGTATCATAGTCTCTGCGCTCGTGAACCTGGTGAACAACATCCATGTCCCGTGTTGCAATCCATCCCATTCTGAGACCTGCCAATGAGAAAATTTTTGACATACTTCCTACGGATATTCCTTTTTCGTAAAGATCTACAATGGAGTGCATGTAGCTTCCGTCCTCGGATATTCCTCTGTATACCTCATCGCAAAGAATATATGCATTCACACTTTTTGCGATTTTCACCATAGCCTCCATTTCTTCCTTAGGAATCCATGAGCCTGTAGGATTGTCAGGGTTGTTCAATGTTATCATCTTGGTGTTTTCGTCCACCAGCGTCTTTAATTCCTCGATATCAGGCAGGAAATTATTCTCAGGTCTGAGCTGGAGGATTCTCACCTCAGCACCTATGGATTCCGGAATGGAGTAATGCTGCTGATATGTAGGCATTACGCATACCATGTTGTCCGTCGGTTCGATTAATGTTGTTATCACCTGGTTGTTAGCTCCTACAGCTCCATGAGTCGGTATGACATTTTCCGGCTTGAGATTTTCGTAAAGGCCTGCAACACCTGCCAGATATTCCGGCGAGCCGAAAATATGGCTGTAAGTAAGCCGTGTATCCTTAAGCCCTTTCAGGAAAGTGTCAGGGTCTTCTCCGCAGAGGCTAAGCAGTTCTCCGATTTTAAGAGAGTCTATACATGTTTCTCCCAGATTATATACTGCATCGTCTTCAAATTCGTTCATCCAGCGTTCTACTTTAAATGTTTTGATTTTCATGAATTCTTCATCCTTTCTGCCTTTATTCACCTTTATGGGTACATTTTAGCAGAATATAAATCTCTCTGTTTTGTTAATTTCTAAATTATGAAGTCATTATTTTTTGTTTTCTACAAAAATTCTCCAATTTTGAAGCAAAATATGTTATACTCCATGTATCAGACCTTTTCTTAACAGGAGGATATTATATTATGGCACTCACTATCAAAGATATTCTGCAGCTTCAAAGTCTGCATGGGTTTCAATTGATTTCCGGTCACAAAGGTCTTTCCCGCTATGTCACCTCTGCCGGAATCCTGGATTATGAGTTTTCCCCGGATGTGGACTATCCTCGTGAGTCTGCCTTTGAAAAGGATAGCGTTGTCCTTTCCAGCCTTCTCTTTGCAAAGGACAACCCTGAGCTGATTCTGCCTGCAGTTGAGCAGCTCTATGCATCCGGTGTTTCCGGCTTTGCATATAAGACTGTTATCTACAGCAAGCTCCCTGAGGCCGTTACGAAATTTTCCGAAGAATACGAATTCCCGATTTTCTGCTTTGGAAAGGACACATATTTTGAAAACATTATTTTTGAAGTTATGAACGCCGTTCTTTCGGATGATACTAATCTTCTCGCTGAAAGTACCATAAAGAAGATGATAGCAAACGAACTTTCCAAATCCCAGGTATATTTCCTGAGCAAAAATGTATCACTGAAATTCAAAGAATATGCCATGGGGGTGTATATAAAAGACAGCAAAGGTGATTTTTGTGTTGATACAGATCGTCATCTGAAGAATTTCTACCTGAACAGGAATCTTAACGATAAGGCTCTGATATGTAAATATGAAGACGGGATTTTCGCGGTTCTGACAGCACACCAACCCAAACAGGATAGTTTTTCCCTTATTCTTGATGATCTGCTGACCTTTCTCAATGCTTCTGACGATTCGGTAACGAGCACACATCAAAGTAAATCGAACCTTGCAGTAAGCTGCAGTAATATACATCTGCCCCATGAAGATCTGGATTTATGCTTCAGAGAAAGCTATTTCACTTACCTCGCCTCATCAGCAGAAGGCAGGAATTTCCGTTACTATAGCTCAATCGGTACCTATCAGTTCTTGATTTCTCAAAGGGACACAGAAATTATGCAGACATATATGGAAAATATTATAAACCCGCTGAAAGAGAGGCCGGAATACTTTGAAACTGTCCATCGTCTGGTTCTTCACGGCGGTGATACATGCCTCACAGCGAACTATTTCGGGTGCCACCAGAATACCATACGCTACAGACTGGGTAAAATTAAAGCCCTGCTCCATCTTGAATCAGAAACCGAGCAGGACTTCTATGCAGTACTTGCAGCCGCAATGCGGCTATATTTAATTAAAGAGGTCAAATAGAACCCGAATAAACTATCTGCCGAACCAGTAACGGCGGCGCTTTCTGCTGGCGTTTTTGTATTCTATGCACTCTGCCGGGCATCCGCAGATACA
>CALZFA010000099.1 GCA_945644815.1 uncultured Clostridia bacterium | reverse complement strand
CCATCTGCTTAGCTACTTCTTCAGCAAAGTTCTCTTCCTTCTTTTCGATTCCTTCTCCTACTTCGAAACGAACAACCTTTGCAATTGAGAGTTCCTTGTCTACAGATTCGAGGTACTTCGCAACAGTCTGCTTACCGTCTTCCGCTCTTACATAAACCTGATCGAGGAGACAAATGTCCTTTAACTGCTTGGACACACGTCCTTCTACCAGGCCGGTGAAGATCTTGTTTTCGGAGATTGAAGCCTTGTCGGCAACTGCAAGTTCAGCAAGTTTCGCCTTGGCTTCCTGAGACAGGAAGTTCGGTAAATAGTTAAAGTTGAAGGACTTATCGTTCTTCTTCTCTTCATAGATTGCTACATCTTCTGCGCTCCAGCCATCTGCAACTGCCTTTTCAATTAAAGCGTTTAAGATCGGCTTAGGCAGAGTGAATGGATCGTTTAATGCACTTTCAAGTGTGATAACCTTAATCTTAGCCAGTTCATCTGCGGAAATGTCGTTTCTGCTTACATACTGCGGGTTCATAGCAGCAACCTGCATTGCAATGTTTGTTAATGCTGTCTTTACTTCATCGGTAGCTTCACCGTTACCAACAACGAGAACACCGATTCTTCCGCCGCCGTGAACATAGGAGGCAATCACATCACCTGATACCTTTTCGATTCTTCTTATGGACATATTTTCACCAATCTTAGCAATCTTAGCAGTGAGAACTTCTGCAACTGTGGCATCTTCATATGCCATAGCTTTGAATGCTTCGATATCGTTTGTTTCTGCGGTTAATGCCAGCTTCGCGAGTCCGTCTACAAAAGCAACGAATTCTTCGTTCTTGGATACGAAGTCTGTTTCGGAGTTAACTTCTACTAAAGCAGCAGTCTTGCAATCGTCGGAGAAAGCAATCTTGACTAAGCCTTCTGCAGCGACTCTTCCTGCCTTCTTTGCAGCCTTGGCAAGTCCCTTTTCTCTTAAATAGTCAACTGCCTTGTCCATATCGCCGTCACATTCTACAAGAGCCTTCTTGCAGTCCATCATGCCTGCGCCGGTCATTTCTCTAAGTTCTTTAACCATTGATGCTGTTACAGCCATTTTATTATCCTCCTGAATTATCTTAAGTGTAATTATTCTTCTACAGCTTCCTCTGCTGCAGCTTCAGCCTCTGCTTCTACAGCTTCTTCTGCTGCAGTTTCATCCTCTGCAGGAGTTCCTTCGTCAAAGCTTTCGCCCTGGTTAGCTTCGATAACGGCATCTGCCATTCTGCCGGCAATAAGCTTTACAGCTCTGATAGCATCGTCGTTTGCAGGAATTACATAATCAACATCATCCGGATCGCAGTTTGTATCAACAATACCAACGATAGGAATTCCCAGAATTCTTGCTTCCTTTACGGCAATTCTTTCTTTCTTAGGGTCAACAACGAATAATGCTCCCGGCATTCCCTTCATGTCCTTGATTCCGCCTAAGAATTTCTCAAGCTTTTCAGCTTCAGCTCTCAGCTTGATAACCTCTTTCTTTGAAAGCTTTTCGAAAGTTCCGTCTTCAGCCATCCTGTTGATGTCATTTAATCTTTTGATTCTCGTAGCGATAGTCTTATGGTTTGTAAGCATTCCGCCGAGCCATCTTTCACTTACATAATACTGTCCGCATCTTGTGGCCTCATCAACAATTGCATGCTGGGCCTGCTTCTTTGTTCCTACAAAAAGAACCGGTTTGCCGCTTTCGCCTACGGTTTTCATAAATTCGTAAGCTTCTTCAATCTTCTTGACAGTCTTCTGTAAGTCGATAATATAGATTCCGTTTCTTTCTGTAAAAATGTACGGAGCCATCTTAGGGTTCCATCTTCTTGTCTGGTGTCCGAAATGCACACCTGCTTCGAGTAATTGTTTCATTGAAATTACTGCCATTTTTTAATCCTCCTGTGGTTTGAACTTCCATCGGCTCTCGCAGATATTGTTCTGCATAAGTACGCCGCTCCTTATGCCCGCTTTTTTGCAGGTTCCTCGGTTTTTTTATACTGAGAAAGGCCCTTATCTCAGGGAGCACGGCAACCATTTTTTAACAGCCGATGTGATTAATATTTTATTACAGCATGCATATGCACACACTGCCCTAATACTATACTACAGAATCATTGGAATTGCAAGGATTTTTTATGTAGTTTGCAAATGATTGACGGGTATGAATATAGTTTTGCCGCCCAAGGAAGATGTTGTCCCCGTTTTTAAAAAATATGGTCTGATTTTGCATCATGCTTACCTGCTGAAAATTGATGGCAATAGATTTAAGACAGTAGTAGAATCGGCTGTCCAGGTACTCTCCGAAAAAGCCAATCTTATTGTAGGTGGAAAAAGTTTCGTTTTCTGTAACCACATGGGTTAATCTGCCTTCCTGCATTATGTACAGAATATCACTAAGCCATATTTTGCGACAATGCTTCCTGTTAACAATGGGTAAATATTTTTCCATGATTTCCTCCTCCTTCTGCATTTATCACACTTTTACTTTCTAACAATATTATGCCATTTTTGTATAAAATTTTACAGTTTTTTTATTCGTCTTATTTCGACAAATTACGACAAAAAACCGCCGTCCCATAACCCGACAGCGGTTCTCAAGTATACATATATTATTCTGCTGTTACATGGCTTTAACCTTGATTTCTTCAATAAGCTTGGACGTAAAGTCTTCTACCGACATCTCGCCCAGTTCTCCGGCTTTGCTGGAACGCACCGTAAGAGTACCTGCCTCGGCTTCTCTTTCACCGATAACACCTATATAGCTTACCCTTTCGTTTCTGGCTTCTCTCAGCTTGTAGCCGATTTTCTCGTTTCTGATGTCAAGTTCTACTCTGAGGCCTGCTTCTTCAAGCCTTCCGGCGACTTCTTCTGCATAAGGAGCAAATTTCTCGGTTACAGTGAGTAGCTTAACCTGTACAGGCGCCAGCCACAGAGGAAATTTTCCTGCGCAGTGTTCTGTCAGGATGCCGATGAATCTTTCGATTGAACCGAAGATTACACGGTGAATCATGATAGGTCTGTGCTTTTCGTTATCTGAACCAACATAGGTCAGATCAAACCTCTGAGGCATCTGAAGGTCAAGCTGAATGGTGCCGCACTGCCATGTCCTTCCGATGGAATCCTGAAGATGGAAATCCAGCTTAGGTCCGTAGAACGCGCCGTCTCCTTCGTTGATTACGAAAGGCACACCCATTTCTTCAATGGCATTTCTGAGAGCGTTTTCCGCCATTTCCCATTCCTCGTCTGTACCCATGGAATCCTCCGGCCTTGTGGAGAGTTCCACATGGTACTCAAATCCGAACATCTTATATACATCGTCGCAGAATTTTGCAACATTCTTGATTTCTTCGTTTACCTGCTCAGGAAGCATAAAGATGTGTGCATCGTCCTGAGTAAAGGTCCTTACCCTCATAAGACCGTGAAGTGCACCTGAGAGTTCATGTCTGTGCACCTGTCCCAGCTCACCGCAGCGAATAGGAAAATCTCTGTATGACCACATTTTACGCTTGTAAACAAGCATTGAACCCGGACAGTTCATAGGCTTTACCGCATAATCTTCGTCATCGATTTTGGTAAAATACATGTTATCCTTGTAGTGGTCCCAGTGACCGGAAGTTCTCCACAGCTGCTCATTTAAGATAAGAGGGGTCTTTATTTCCTCATATCCTCTCTTTCTGTGCTCAGCTCTCCAGAAAGCCTCCAGCTCATTTCTGATAATCATGCCCTTTGGAAGGAAAAACGGGAAACCCGGTCCCTCATCCGTGAGCATGAATAAGTCCATCTCCTTGCCGATTTTGCGATGGTCGCGTTTCTTAGCTTCTTCCATTTTGGCAATATATTCGTCAAGTTCTTCCTGTGACGGAAAGGCGGTAGCATATATTCTCTGGAGCATCTGTCTGTCAGAGTCCCCTCTCCAATATGCACCTGCAACGCTCATAATCTTAAAAGCCTTAATCTGTCCTGTGGATGCCATATGTGGCCCTGCACAAAGATCCACAAAATCCCCTTGCTTATAAAATGAAATTACCGCATCCTCAGGCAAATCCTGAATAAGCTCTACCTTGTAAGGCTCATCCTTTTCCTCCATGAATCTGATGGCCTCTTCGCGAGGGAGTTCAAACCTTTCCAATGGATAGTTTGCCTGTACAATTTTTTTCATTTCCTTCTGAATCTTCATAAAATCTTCTTCAGAAAATTTATGCTCAGTGTCAAAATCATAGTAGAAACCGTTATCGATGGCCGGTCCGATTGCCAGCTTCGTATCAGGCCACAGATGTTTTACCGCCTGTGCCATAATATGTGAAGCAGTATGTCTGTAATCATGTCTTACCTGCTCATCTTCCCAGTTTAATTTCTCTTTTGCCATTTTTAAGTCACCTTTTCCTTATGTTTTTTCAATTTATTATTTCAGTCCTGAAAATCGGGGTCCCTGTAAAACAGTCGTTTTACAGAGAAAGAAGCCGCACACTAAATAATGCAGATGCGCAGACCGCTACGCCGCTCCTTCCCCGCCGGGGGTGACTTGTGAACCGCCTCCTTCACCGGTGCCAGGGTC
>CALZFA010000098.1 GCA_945644815.1 uncultured Clostridia bacterium | reverse complement strand
ACGACCACCACGAACATCATGACCACGAGGGTCACTGCTGCTGCGGTCATGACCATGACGACCATGAAGGACATCATCATGCAGACGAAGTATTTGACAGTATAGGCATTGAAACAACCCGAAAGTTCACCATGGAAAAGATCGGCGAAATATTGTCAGCAATAGAAGATCAGCATAAATACGGCTTTGTTCTCCGTGCCAAGGGCATCGTAGAAGGCGAGGATGGCAAGTGGATTCACTTCGACTATGTGCCGGGAGAAGCCGATGTGAGAACCGGGGGAGCAGAGGTTACGGGAAGAATATGCATAATCGGGACGGATATTGACGAGGATATGATTCATCAGCTGTTTGAAATATAAGGACGATGGAGATAAAGTACCGATATCATTAGGGCAATATAAATAAGCCAAAATAAATAAGCCAAAGAAAAAAAGATAAATAAGATATATTCAAGGAGATCTGATAATTATGATTCAGAAAAAAGAAATACCGGTATACCTGTTTACGGGATTTCTCGATGCAGGGAAAACCACATTTATACAGGAGACACTGGAAGATCCTGCATTTAACGACGGTCAGCGAACCCTGCTTTTAGTATGCGAAGAAGGAGAGGAGGAATTCAGTCCCGTTAAATTTGCATCTTCAAATGTCAAGGTTGTGACTGTAGAGGATGAAGAGGAACTTACCGCAGATTTCCTGGGAAAACTGCAGAGGGAAAGCCGCTGTGAGAGAGTGGTTGTGGAGTATAACGGAATGTGGCTCCTTGACACACTGTATAATAATATGCCGGAAGGATGGGTTGTATATCAGGAGATGACTTTCGCCGATGCGGGGACTTTCCTCATGTATAACGACAATATGAGAAATCTTACGGTAGATAAAATGAAGTCCACTGAGACCATAGTGTTCAAGCATTTTACAAGAGCCATGGATAAGATGCCGTATCATAAAATAGTCAGAACCATCAACAGGCGATGCGACATTATTTATGAGTACGGCCCAAACAATATTGAAATTGACAATATCGAAGACCCGCTGCCTTTCGATATAAATGCTGACATCGTTGAAATAAAAGACCGGGACTACGCAATGTGGTACTCGGACATGAATGACAATGAGGAAAAGTATTTTGGAAAAACAATAAAAATCAAAGGCAGAAGCCTCCTGGGCGGAGGTCTTGACGATGATGAATTTGTAATAGGACGGCACATTATGACATGCTGTGTTGAGGATATCCAGTTCGGCGGGCTGGTGGCAAAATACCCGGACAGCCAGAGCCTGGACCACGGCGGATGGGTGATAATGACCGCAAAAATACAAAAGGAGTATAACAAGATGTATCAGAGCGAGGGGCCTGTTTTTCATGTCACAGACCTGGAAAAATGTGAAGCCCCCGAAGAGGAAGTTGCCACTTTCTATTAGTTAATGGATGAGACTGGTGATGAGACTGTAAGGAGGACAGAACCCATGAAAGAATACCTGACGGACGATTATCTGAAAAAAATGGACGCCTACTGGCGCGCAACAAACTACCTTTCGGCAGCTCAGCTTTATCTGCTGGACAATCCTTTGCTGAAGGAGCCTCTTAAGAGAGAACATGTAAAGAAAAAAATAGTAGGTCACTGGGGTACGGTGCCGGGACAGAATTTTGTGTATGTGCACATGAACAGGGCCATAAAAAAATACGACCTTGACATGATTTATATTTCCGGACCGGGGCACGGCGGCAACTTCTTTGTTTCCAACGCTTATCTTGAAGGAACCTACAGCGAGGTGTATCCTAACGTAGGACAGGACAAGGACGGACTGACCAAGCTTTGCAAGCAGTTTTCTTTCCCCGGAGGTATAAGCAGTCATGTGGCACCTGAAACACCGGGCTCCATAAACGAAGGCGGAGAATTGGGATATTCGCTGGCGCATGCCTATGGAGCGGTTTTTGATAATCCGGGCCTTATCGCTGTATGTGTTGTAGGTGACGGAGAAGCTGAAACCGGTCCTCTGGCCACGGCATGGCATTCCAACAAGTTCCTCAATGCCGCAAGGGACGGTGCGGTTCTGCCTGTACTTGATCTCAACGGCTATAAGATAAGCAATCCTACAGTATTTGCCCGCATCAGCGAGGAAGAAAGAGAATGGTTTTTCAAGGGCTGCGGATACAAGCCGCATGTGGTGAGGGGAGACGACCCTATGACCATGCACAAGCTCATGGCGGAGACGGTGGACAAATGTATTGAAGAAATAAAAGAAATACAGAGAGAGGCCAGGGAAGAGGGCTGTACCCAGAGACCTTTCTGGCCGATGATAATACTGGAAACTCCAAAGGGCTGGACAGGTCCGAAGGTAGTGGACGGAAACAAGATAGAGGGCACCTTCAGGGCGCATCAGGTCCCTATTTCCATGGAAAAGGAAGAACATCTGGCACAGCTTGAAGAGTGGCTGAGAAGCTATCACCCGGAGGAGCTTTTTGGAGACGATTACAGACTTATACCGGAGCTTGCAGAGCTGGCACCTGAAGGTGATTCTCGTATGAGTGCCAACCCGCACACCAACGGCGGCAAGCTGCTCCGCGATCTGAGAACTCCTGACTTCAGAAACTATGCTGTGGATGTTCCCGCACCGGGAGCTGTGAAAGCTCAGGATATGATGGAGTTAGGCGGATATGTGAGAGATCTCTTTGTTCTCAATAAGGAAAACAACAACTTCAGAATATTCGGCCCTGACGAAACCAAGTCAAACAGGCTTTATAAGGCCTTTGAAGTGGAAAAGAGGGCTTTTAATGCCGAGTTTACAGATGAAGACGAGGATCTGGCTCTCGACGGCAGGATTATGGATTCTTACCTTTCAGAGCACATGTGCGAGGGATGGCTGGAGGGATATCTGCTTACGGGCAGACACGGATTTTTTGCCAGCTACGAGTCCTTTATCAGAGTGGTAGACTCTATGGTTTCTCAGCATGCCAAATGGCTTAAGGTTTGCAATCAGCTTCCTTGGAGACAGAAAATAGCATCACTTAACCTGATACTTTCCTCAAATGTATGGCAGCAGGACCACAACGGTTTTACCCATCAGGACCCGGGGTTCCTGGATCATGTGGCAAACAAGAAGGCCGATGTGGTTAGGATGTATCTGCCGCCTGATGCAAACTGTCTGCTTTCCTGCTTTGACCACTGCATCAAGAGTAAAAACTATGTAAATGTTATAGTTGCTTCCAAGCATCCGAGCATGCAGTGGCTCACCATGGATGAGGCAGTGATTCATTGTACCCATGGCATCGGAATATGGGACTGGGCAAGCAGCGACCAGGGAACAGAGCCGGATATTGTCATGGCATGCTGCGGAGATACGCCTACGCTGGAAGCACTTGCGGCGACTACAATTTTAAGAGACAGTCTGCCTGAGGTCAAGGTAAGATTTGTCAATGTGGTTGACCTGATGAAGATGGAATCCCATCTGAACCATCCTCACGGACTTACCGATGAGGAATTTGACCTGCTGTTCACCAGAGATAAACCGGTGGTATTCGCATTCCATGGTTATCCTAAGCTTATTCATGAGCTGACCCAGGGCAGAACCAACGAAAAGAACTTCCACGTTCACGGATATATAGAAGAGGGTACTATTACCACAGCTTTCGATATGAGGGTACAGAACCATATAGACCGTTTCAGCCTGGTAAAAGAAGCCCTGAAGCATCTGCCTCAGCTTGGTGATAAGGCGGGACATCTGAATCAGCAGATGAATGACCTTTTGGTAAAGCATAAGAACTATATAGCTGAGTACGGTCAGGACCTGCCTGAGGTTCTGGACTGGAAGTGGCACGTATAGACTGCCGGGAGCAGGAGTATCTTAAGGAGATAAGAGATGATCATGTATTTTTCGGGCACGGGCAACAGTCGGTTTGCGGCGGAGAAAATCGCTGAGGTTACCGGTGACGAGCTTGTGTGCCTTAACAGTTATATAAAAGACGGCATATCCGGGGAATTTGTCTCCGGTAAGCCCTTTGTGCTGGTATGCCCTACATACGCATGGCGCATTCCCCTGGAACTGGAAAGGTTCCTTGAGACATCACGTCTTGACGGCAGCGATGAAATGTATTTCGTACTGACATGCGGTTCAGGCACTGCAGGAGCCCAAAGCTATGCGAGGAGGCTTTGCGAAAGGCTGAGAAAGAATTTTAAGGGATTCAGGACGGTGGTAATGCCGGAAAACTATATTGCTATGTTTCCGGTACCTGATTCCGATGAAGCGGCCGACATAGTGAAAAGAGCCATCCCTGTAATCGAGGACGCGGCTGAGAACATTGCACGAGGAGATGAACTTTACGAAAAGATGCCGGCCTTCGGTGGTGTAATGAGTACCGTAATCAACTGGTTTTTCTTCACTTTTTTAGTGAAGGACAAAGGCTTCCATCTGGAAAAGGAATGCATATCCTGCGGACAGTGCGAGAAGCTTTGCCCTATGAACAATATAAGCCTTAAAGATGGAAAGCCGGTTTGGGGCGGACACTGTACCCACTGCATGGCCTGTATCTGCGGATGCCCGGCAGAGTGCATAGAATACAAAAACGCCAGCAGAAAGC
>CALZFA010000097.1 GCA_945644815.1 uncultured Clostridia bacterium | reverse complement strand
ATTCATCCAGTAAGTCTAAAACCTTTGTAGTATCTTCCATTTACTTGCCCAATTTTCCTTTCATTATTTTTAAAATATGAGGGGGAACAAGGCATCGCCCGTCTCCTCCCAGTGAAATGACCTGTTTGGCCATAGTTGAACTTATAAAATCATACTTTGAATCTGAAATAAGAAAAACAGTTTCCACTTTATCTTTATACAGATACTGATGAAGCTGTGCCATCTGCTTCTCCGAATCAAAGTCGGACACTCCGCGAAGTCCGCGAACCACAACATTAAAACCATTGGCGTTTACATAATCTGCCAAAAGTCCGTCACACATATCTACAGTCACATTTGGCAGATGCTTTGTAACCTCTTTTATCATATCCATACGCTCTTCAAATGTAAACATGGTCTTTTTTTCAAGATTAACCACAACGCCTACAACAACCTCATCAAATATGTTGGATGCTCTCTCGATTATATCAAGATGTCCTAACGTAAGAGGGTCAAAAGAGCCTGCATATAAAGCCTTTGTTACCATTTTTACCTCGAATTTTATTACAAAAATATTTTTTATTATTCTACCACATTTGCAGACCTTAATCAACCGTATATTGATATTGCAACAGTTCCGTAGGTTCTCTCCTTTATTCTCTCAAAGCCTGAAAGCTCGTTCGCCAAAACATCACATACATTATGTTCGGCAATTATAATGCCTTCCTCCGCCAGCAGGTCATATTCCCTTATCAGTTCAAAGCACTTTTCATATAGGCCTTTTTTATATGGCGGATCCAAAAAGAAGATATCAATTTTTTCCCCTTTTTCATATATTCTTTTGAGAACCTTTACGAAGTCTCCCGGTATTATCACAGACCATTCCTGTGCCCTGCACATTTCGACATTTCTTTTTATCAGTGCCAGACTATCTTTTGAATTATCTCCAAAGAAGCATTTCTCTGCCCCTCTGGAGAGAGCCTCGAGTCCCAGATTTCCTGTTCCTGCAAAAAGGTCAACGCACACCGCATCTTCAAGATTTGCCGCAATTATGCTGAAAATAGCTTCTTTTACTTTTTCTGTAGTCGGCCGTATATTTTTGTTTTCGGGCATCTCTAGATGTCTTCCTTTAAAAGCTCCTGTGATTATCCTCATTTTTTTAATGTCCTTTTTTATTTTATTTTAAAAATCCGTAATACTAATTATATTAACCTAAATGCTTTTTAAAAGCAAATAAATCATGCTCTTGTTTTTTCCAAAGAAGGCCAAGTGCGCCATTTATTGCATCACATATTAATTTTATGCGGTGCAAAACTATTAACGTAATAGGAGGTGAACAAAATGTCATTACAGGATAAGATGAATGTTAATGCAAAGCCTGCATTGAACAACTTAAAGACAGAAGTAGCTAACGAACTTGGATTATCTAACTACGAACAGACTGATAAGGGCAACCTTACTGCTAGACAGAACGGTTATGTTGGTGGTTATATGACCAAGAAGTTAGTCGAAATGGCTGAAAGACAGTTAGCCGGAAAATAACCTATAAGATTGGATAAATTGCAAAAGGCCGCACTCTTTGTACGGTCTTTTTGCATTCTACAGCCTCAGCTCTATTTTTTCACCAAACATTTTTTTAACTCTTTTTTTAAGTTCTGTATGTTCCGGCAATTCCAGCTGTGAATCCCTGTCTATGAGGTCACGAGCCACATTTTTAACCTTTTCCAACATGTCTGCATTCTTTACAAGGTCTGTAATATTAAGTTCAGGCAGTCCGTGCTGCCGTGTTCCGAAGATTTCTCCCGGTCCTCTCAGCTTCAGGTCCTCTTCTGCAATTACAAATCCATCCTCTGTAGAGCACATTATCTTATTTCTTTTTTTTGCGGTTTCACTGTCAGAGCCGCAGACAAGTATGCAATAGGACTGATGTCCGCTTCGTCCCACACGTCCTCTGAGCTGATGGAGCTGGGCAAGTCCGAAGCGCTCGCAGTTTTCTATGACCATAACAGTTGCGTTGCCCACATCTATGCCCACTTCGATTACAACTGTTGAAACGAGTATATCAATTCCTCCTGAAGCAAAGGCTTCCATAACAAAATCTTTCTCCTGCTGCTTCATGGCTCCGTGGACAAGACCTATCCGCAAATTCGGATATGACTTGCAGAGTTCTTCATATATTTCTCCTGCTGATTTGCAGTCTATAGCTTCAGATTCCTCTATCAGCGGTGCAACTACATAAGCCTGTCTGCCCTCTTTGATCTGGTTCTCCACAAAATCGTAAATTTTTTTACGGCTGTCACCATACCTCAAAAATGTTCGGACGGGTTTTCTGCCGGCAGGCAATGTATCAATTACAGAAATATCTAAATCTCCGTAAAGTATTACGGCCAGAGTCCTCGGTATAGGTGTTGCAGTCATTACAAGAATATTGGGGTTCTCGCCTTTCTGCGCCAGAAGAGTTCTTTGATTTACCCCGAATCTATGTTGTTCGTCTGTAATGACAAGTCCCAGATTGGCAAATCTGACATCAGGCCGGATTACAGCATGGGTTCCGACTAAAATATTCACATCACCGGTTTCAAGGTCTTCGAGTATTTCTGAACGTTCCCTTGCTTTGGTGTTTCCCGAAAGCAATCTGACATTGATGCCCAGGGGCTCAAAATGCTTTTTTAAAGTAGCTGCATGCTGCTTCGCCAGTAATTCCGTCGGAGCCATCATAGCGGCCTGAAAACCGCCTCTTACAGTCTTATACATGGCAAGCTCAGCTACGGCTGTTTTGCCGGATCCCACATCCCCCTGAATCAGACGGTTCATAGCCCTGCTGCTTTCCAGATCACATTCGATCTGTTTTATGGTCCTTTCCTGCCCTTCTGTAAGATTAAAAGGTAAAACTTCAAGGAAAGGTTTCAATGAAACGCCTTTTCCTACCGATACGCCCTGCCCACTGCTTTCGCGGCCCCTCTTGATGTAAAACAGTCCGCTCTGCAATGTCAGAAGCTCTTCAAAAATAAGTCTATATCTGCTTTCCAGCACAGGCCTTTCCGCCTGAGGAAAATGTATATTTTCTATGGCATATGCGGGACTACATAAATTGTTTTCCTTTACTATGTATTCCGGCAGCCATTCTTTTATTTCCTTTGCCGTCTCTCTTACGGCAAGCTGCATTGAACGCATCTGTCCCTGATAAAGTCCATCTGTCAACGGATAAACGGGGAAAAGACCTCTCACATCGTCCTTATCTCCCGTAGTATGGAACTCAGGATGAACCATTTGACGGCGACCGTTATTCAAGGTAATATTTCCGAACAAAGTCAGAGCCTGTCCGGGCTTAAAGTAGTCAGCCAAATATTTTCCGTTAAAAAATAACAATTCGACGCTTCCTGTATTATCCTCAGCAAGTACCCTCAGCAATCTCTTTTTTCCATATGGATTGCCGCTTATCTGTTTTGTAACAACTCGAGTCTCCAGAAGCACATCCTGATTAAAGGGTGCTTCAATTATGGTTACGGCATGTCGTCTGTCCTCGTACTTTCTGGGAAAAAGATAAAGCAAATCTTCCACAGTATGTATATTCATTTTTTTTAGAAGTTCGGCTTTTTTGGGGCCTACACCACTGATGGCCGTCACGTTGTCGGACAATTTTATATTATTATCGGATCTCATATTCCCTCACAATTTCCATATTTCTTTCGGCAATTTTTTTGGATTTGACACCCACTATTTTAATTACTATCTGTCCCTTCTTGTCGGGAAACATTTTTTTCATTTGTGACTCAATGCTGTCGAGTATTATGGTACAGTTCTTTTTTATGCTTGCACCAAAAGACATAATAACAAAAAATTTTAAATTATAGCTGTCCTTCGTTTCCTTTATGATAATATTTGAGGAAAGCTCCCCTATTGAAACTTTCTGATCAATTCCTCCCAAAATCTTTCCTTTTTCAGATGCACAAAGCACTCTGCCGGCCGTTTTGGAAACAGCAGCCTGAACCCACTTGGCAAATACGTTTTCATTTATTTTTATTTTTCCGCATTGTGTAGTGCGTTGAAGGGACATGGCTTTCTCCTTTCGCTTTGTGCCTCATCTATATGGTTTACAGCTACTTTATACTTTTAATATACCACAATTCCGCACACTTTCCTATTCTTTTTCATAGAATATATGGGGTGTAAGAAATGAACAACAATTTTCGAAAAAAGAAGTGTTTTGATATATATAAAGAGACCAAGGATATTGGGTTCGTGCTTCTGGTTTTTGGCGCCGTAACAATTTGTGCCTTTTTCCTTCCTCCAAAAGCGTGGCTCATACTCCTGGGGGTTCTGCTTATTATATGCGGTTTTACGTTGCTTAAACGCTAAACCTTTAATTAAAAAAAGAACTCACATGAAATCTGTGAGTCCTCTCAGTCTTTTCTTAAATTAAATGGCACGGTTCACTTTATTGGATCTGATGCATCTTGTGCATACATTAGCTCTTCTAACTGTTCCGTTTTCATCAACAACTCTTACAGTCTGGATATTAGCGTTCCATTTTCTTCTTGTGTGTCTCATGGAGTGAGAAACGTTGTTTCCTGAAACCTGTCCCTTACCGCAAATTTCACATTTCTTTGACATCTACCGCACCTCCTTTAATATATTTAAGCCGTAGCATTTTCTCTTAACTTATCTGTTCGCACTCGAACACAAGATAGTATAACATAAACAAACCGAGCATTTCAAGCATTTTTT
>CALZFA010000096.1 GCA_945644815.1 uncultured Clostridia bacterium | reverse complement strand
TAAAAAACCCGCTGACAATTAGCGGGTTTTTCTATGCTCAAATATAAAGTCCACAATGTCCTTTGTCTCGTGTTGGCTTCCGGTATAAACATACTTGTCAAGGAAGTTTTGCAGTTTATCATAGTCATAAGAACCGTCTTCAATGGCAGCGGTCAGTGTTCCGGCATCATAGCAGATCGGTCCGGGTACTTCTGCCTTATAGTCCATGTAGATATCCCGGCTTGACATATATGCATCGTAATCATAGGTGTAAAGGTATATAGGCTTTTTCAGTACTGCAGCCTCATACATTATGCAGCTGTAATCGCTGATTACGGCATCAGCAATAAAGAGCATGTCAAAAGATGAAAATGCTTTGTCAATAATGGCTCGGCCGCCGTCAAAGCCGGTAAGATTCGTTAGAGGATGCGCTTTGACAACCAGATTATAGCGTTCATAATCTATGGAGTTACATAGCTCCGTAAGGGCCGTTAAAAAGTCGTCGTCGTTGACTTTTCTGAAAGTAGGGACGTAGACGATAGTTTTCTTTTCTGCAAGGTTGGGATAAACTTCTAAAACCCGTCTGCGGACTGCGGCTGCGTAATTTTCATCTTTCAAAACCTCAACTCTTGGCAGCGGCAGGGTCACTATTTGTTCAACAGGATAGTTGAAACCTTGAGCAAGGTGGTCCTTATATCCGTCTCCTGCAGATAATATATAGTCATAGTTTTTGTGCATTTTCATCAGCCCGGCAATCTTAGAAGAGCTGCCCTCAGGCTTATCAAGTATGCTGTAAGCAAATTTTTTCATAGTTCCGATAGAATGCCACATCTGAATGATCAGCAGATTTTTGCGGTGATTAAGGATACTGACCGGGATGCAGTAGGAATCGATAACTGCGAATTCTGATGTTGCCAGGTGGTACATCTGCCTGAGCATATGGAAAACATATGAAATCTTTCCGCCAAAGCCCGGTCCGATTTTTTTGCAGAGTACAACTACCTGATAATCAGTGTGGAGATCTTTAAAGACCTTTTCAATCATTTTAATATCCAGAGATGGTTCATCAGACTGGCGGCTGATTATAACCAGCTTTTTTCTTTGCGGCAGCAGTTTCATTATGCCGTATAATATATTTAAAATAAATGTTCCAAACTTTACGATAATACTCACCTATCAGTACCTCCTGACACTCAATTATACCAACATGTTGTTGTTTTTTCAACGCCTTTGTAGTATTATTATACTGTCTGTAAGTGATTTGAAAAGAGAAGAGGGAATATGACATTCGAAATTAACAATATTTATTGGGAAAGAGTTTTTCTTAATATAGAAATTAAGGCTGATGAGACAGCAGATTTACGGTTTTTCCTCAAGGAACGCAGCGGGCGCATGGTTCCGGTAAAACATGAAGCCTGCCATGGTCAAATTACAATTTGCCTTCATATCGCATGTATTGACGGCCGCAGCTTTTTAGAAAACGGACGTTGGCAGCTGGTTGCCTTGGCAAATGGAACTGAACACGTATGCACCATCAATTCAGAGACTGCATATAAGCTTGATGACCTGTCCAGAGTTTTTAAATATGCTGAAAATCAGATGGCATATAATATTTCTTTCGGCGTGGTTTCTGATGATGAAAAGACCCTCAAACTGTATATAGACAGTTATTTTATGATCGAAAACACCAGGTGGAAAAAGAGAAGGTACATCAGGGAAGTACGGGGCGGCAGCGCCAAGGTAAAACGCTTCTTTATGTACGTATCAATTATCCTGATCAGAATATACTATCATATTCTTTATGCTTTGATTCCCAAAAAAGGCAATCGAATACTGATTATGAGCGAGACCAAAGACTATCTTTGGGGCAATCTGAAGTTTATAGATGACAGAATAAAAGAACGTGGCCTGGATAATAGATTCAAGCTGTCCTATTCCTACAGAAGTGTTGCAGGAAGGCACCAGAGTTTCAAAGACATATTTAGCTGGGCAAAGGTTGTGACTAAAATTGCAGCCCAGGATTACGTATTTATCGACGACTATGCTCCGGTGCTCGGATTCTTTAAACTGGGGAAAAAGACTAAACTTATTCAGGTGTGGCATGCCGGCGAGGGCTTCAAATCTGTAGGATACAGCAGATTTGGAAAAGACGGAAGCCCCTTTCCTGAGGGTTCATGTCATAAGCAGTACACTCATGTGATTACAGGTTCTCAGCATTTGGTAAAGGTCTTTCAGGAGGTTTTTGCCATCGAAGAGGAAGCCTTCTACCCTGTGGGTATGCCAAGGCTTGACGGATTCCTTGATCCAGACAGAATAGAAAACTTCCGCCATAAGTTTTATACAGAATACCCTATGGTTGCCGGAAAAAAGATTATACTCTTTGCACCGACCTACAGGGGAACAGAGCAGAAACTGGCTTATTACGATTATGATAAGATAGACCTTGCCGTAATAAATGAGTTCTGCCGCAAAAACGGTTATGCTTTTTTAATCAAAATGCATCCCTTTGTGAAAAAACTCATTGACATACCGGCAGAATATGCACAAAACATCTTCGAGTTCACTAAGTATCCGAATATTAACGAATTGTATTATGTGACCGATTTGCTTGTAACGGACTATTCATCAAATTACTTTGAATACGCACTTATGGAAAGACCGATTCTTTTTTATACTTATGACAGAGAGGTATACGAGTTGACTCGAGGCGTACATCGCAGTATAAAGGACAGCGCTCCGGGAAAGGTTTGCGACAGTTTTGAGGAGTTTATGCAGGCTCTGGAGAACCGGGATTTTGAGTTTGAAAAAACAAAACAGTTTGTAATCGATAACTTTGGTGACTACAAGGGAAATGCTGCAGACGCGGTCATCGATCAGATTTTATTAAAAGGGGAGAAATAATGAAGAACATTGCTATAATATTTGCCGGCGGCAGCGGTGCCAGAATGGGTTCTGGCCTGCCAAAGCAGTTTATTGAAGTAGAAGGAAAGCCTATCATAATTCATACTCTTGAAATTTTCGAGGAACATCCGATGATTGACCAGATTTATATAGCCTGTAAAGAAGACTACATCAGAACTCTCGAAAAGATGGTTAAAAAGAATATGATCACTAAGGTTATAAGGATTGTTGCCGGAGGAGCTACAGGGCAGCATTCAATTTACAATGGATTAAGGGCTGCTTTTGATGATAACGGCCCTGACAATTTAGTGCTGATTCATGACGGAGTCAGACCAAATGTTACTGAAGAGACGATTTCTGCCAATATTATGATGGCTAAAGAAAAAGGCTCTGCTATTACCTGTACTAAATTTTTTGAAACACCTATTGTCAGCAAAAACGGAGAAATCGTCGATGAATCTCCAAGCAGGGACAGTTTCTATACTGCACAGGCACCACAGACCTTCTTTTTGGGAGATGTTATGTCTGCTCACAAAATAATCAGAGAAGAAAATCCGGATTATGAAGGAATTATTGACACCTGCACTCTAATGAGAACTGTAGGCAAAACTGTACGCCTGGTTGAAGGCAACCGTGGCAATATCAAGGTCACAACTCCGGAAGATTTATATATGTTTCGTGCCATGCTGGAATATCGCGAAACGCAGCAGGCTCTCGGCTTATCGGCCAAAGATATTGCAGAAGGATTAAACAAGTAGAAAGGGAAAAAGATGATTTTACGGCAGGATGCTGAAAATATTCTAAAAAATGACCTGGAATGGGAGAAATTTAAAGGCACAAAAGTTTTGATCACAGGAGCAGCCGGCATGGTGGGAAGCTATGTTGCCAGAACGCTGATTGTTTTAAGAGAGCAAAAAGGCTGGAACATTGATGTATATGCTTTGGTCAGAAATCCGGCCAAACTTCCGGCTGATTTGAACGGCAAAGTTGAAATAATTAAACAGAGTGTTACAGAGCCAATCAGCACCGATGTGGCTTTTGACTATGTGATCCATACAGCAAGTCCTGCCAGTCCTCTCATAATGCGGGAGGACCCTGTGGGAACAATCGCGGCAAACACTTTGGGTACATTTTATACATTGGATTTAGCAGCAAAAAGCAAGGCCAAAGGATATTTGTTCATTTCATCTCGAGAGATTTACGGGCAGCCCTATGAAGGGCAGACGGAATTTACTGAGGATGCCTATGGGTTTGTCGATCCTCTTTCCCCGCGGTCCTGCTATCCGGAAGGAAAAAAGGCGGCAGAAACCATGTGCGCGTCTTTTTCGCAGCAATATGGTCTTAATGTAAAAATAGCAAGACTTGCCCATACCTACGGACCGGGAATGTCAATTGACGACGGCAGAGTTCAGGCTGATTTTATTAGAGATGTGGTAAATCACAGAAACATTGTGATGAAAAGTGAGGGAAAACCTGTCCGCACATACACTTATATCAGTGATGCTGTTGCTGCGCTGTTCTATATCCTTCTTAAATCTGAGGACATGGCATACAACATTTCGAGCCCGGAATCCACAGTATCCATCAGACAGCTTGCGGAAACTCTCGTGGATACCTTTGCGGACAGAAATATAAAACTTGTTATAGATATTCCTGAAAAAACAGCCGATACAGGAACGGCACCGTTCACCCTGGGCATTCTTAACAGTGACAAGCTTCAGGCGCTTGGCTGGAAACCGCAGTACTCCCTGAAGGATGGATTCTTGAGAACGGTAAACTATTTGGAAAAGTGTTAAAGCATATAAATATAACGAAAATAAAGGGTTTTGTCATGGGACCACACATAAGGGCGGTCGACG
>CALZFA010000095.1 GCA_945644815.1 uncultured Clostridia bacterium | reverse complement strand
TTCTGTGCCCGGCGTCTCAATCTGGCTTTCGCCCTCTTTTTCGTCTTCTATTTCATTCGCTTCTCTGGCTGCTGCTATTCTGGCTATAATTTCGTTGCTGATTCTGTTTACCTTGGCCGACGGAACATAATCAGTCTGCCCGAATACTTCTTGATGAAGCATGGTTGTATTATTTGCAAGCCCTACAGGGAAAACATACGAAACCTTGTTGATTGTTCCCGTGCTCCACTTGTAAGGCCATCCGCTTCCCGTGGAAATATTATATTGCGGCAATCTGATTCCCAGTGCCAGTATATCATTCATCTTCAGATTGGTTTTCACCTGTGGAACCATCATTTTAATTATTTTTTTAAGGTCACTGAACGGCATGGCTTTAGCCTTTTCAAAAACCTTAGAAACAACAATTCTCATTCTCTCGGTTCTCTTAAAGTCATCGCCTACACCCTTTCTGATTCTGCCGTAGGACACTGCCTGAACACCTTCCAGTGTCTGAACTCCCGGCTCTGAAACCAGATTATAGTTCTTGCGTCCGATATTTTTTGCCGTCCCTTTTGTATACTTATTGAGCTGATATATTTCCGCCTGCTGCACATCAACAGTTATGCCTCCCACGGCATCTACCAGGTCGGCCACAGCCTTGAAATTTACTATGGCATAATTGGTTATATTAAGATCCATAGCCTGATTGAGAGACTTCATCGTCATCTCAGGCCCGCCGTAAACGCAGGCATGGGTAATCTTGTCATAAGTTGAGGTATCACCCAGCTTCAGATAAGTGTCACGATAAACGGATGTCAGCTTTACATCGTTTGTTTCTTTGTTAATGCTGGCAATCATTATCATGTCGCTTCGGGTTCCCTTCAGGTTGCTCATATCACGGCTATCCACACCCAGAAGAAGTATATTTATGTACCCGTCCACATCCACTAGTGAAAGGTCGTAATTCTCCGGAGTAGGTTCGTGTATTTCCTCCACAACGCTGTTTAAATACCCATATACCACTATACCTAAAATTAAAAGTGCAAGCACAAGAACCGTAGCTACTGCCAGAGTAATCTTCTGCCATGTTTTCAATCCGCAGATCCACTGCTTAAAGGTTTTCTTTTCTTTTGCTTTTTTCTCTGTTCTGCTCATTGCTCAAAAATCCCCTTACTTTTTTTCTGTTTTCTTTAGCAGGCAGTCAAACACATGCCCAAAGCAATCCTATCTTAATAATTTACCATATATAATACTAAAAAGCAAGAAAAAAGGCCTGTTTAGTCAAGGCCTTTCTATTTATCGTATCTTCTCTTTTCAAATGGTGATGGTTTTCTGTAATATATCACGAATCCCAATACGATGTTGGCAACGGCCAGCCCGTAAATTAACAGTCGCTCCATGGCAGTCCTCCGTAATCTTCTTCTCTGTAAAATTTTGCCATATATCGATGGTCATGTCAACTATCTTTTTGGTGACTTTGGTGAAAAGAACAGTGAAACAATATATCCGAAGGTTATGGCCGCAGCAACTCCTGCAGCAGTAACATTTACAGGACCGGTAACGGCTTCCAGAAATCCTTTCTTTGCTCCTTCCATGGCTCCCTTGGCCAGATTGTATCCAAAGCCCGGGAGAGGCACCGTCGCGCCGTTTCCCGCCAGATCCACCAATGGCTGATATAAATCAAGTGCCTGAAGCACCACTCCTGTCACTACGAATATTACAAGAATCCTCGGCGCCGTAAGTTTGGTGCCGTCCATCAGAATCTGGCCTATCACACACCAGATTCCTCCTATTACGAAAGCCCATATATATTCCAATTACTCCACCTCCAATGCTACGGCATGAGCTATTCCGGGTATGCTTTCTCCCTGAAAAGGCGATATGGTTGAAAGAAGTGCACCCGTTGACATGAGAAGAATCCGCCTGTACTTTCCCTGCTCCATATCTTTCAAAAGCTTCCCGGCAAAAACTGATGCCGAACATCCACAGCCGCTGCCTCCACCGTGAACATCCTGCTCCTTGCTGTAAAGCATGGTACCGCAATCGTCATAATGAGAAAAAATCTTTTTTCTGTTCAGACCTGCATCCGCCAGCAAATCAGACATTATTTCCTTTCCTATATATCCTAAATCCCCCGTTACTACCAGATCATAATAGTCTATATCACGTTTTGTATCCTGAAGATGGTTAAGGAGCGTATCTACTGCTGCAGGTGCCATAGCGGCTCCCATCTGATTGGCATCTCTTATCCCTGCGTCCATTACCTTTCCTATAGTTGCTTCGCATACCCTTACAACAGACATGCCTTTTGTAATTCCGTGAGGCCACTCCGAAACCACAACTGCACCCGCTGCCGTGGCGGTCCACTGCGCTGAAGTAGGTCTCTGATTTCCGTGCTCCACAGGCATTCTGAATTGTCTCTCCGCTGTACAGAAGTGACTGGAAGCCCCGGCAAGAATACTGCGCGCAAAACCTCCGTCTACCAGCATAGAGCCTATCGCAAGCGATTCGGTCATGGTAGAGCAGGCTCCGTACAGCCCAAGGAAGGGTATATGCAGGTCCCGTGCCGCAAAGGAGGATGTCATAATCTGATTTACCAAATCTCCGCAGAGCATAATATCTATATTTTCCTTTTCAAGCTGAGCTCTTTTCATAGCTTTTTCCATGGCGGCCTCCAGCATTTTGCACTCAGCTTTCTCCCATGATTTTTCCTCGAACATGTCATCGTCAAGAATCTGATCAAAAGAATCCGCTATAGGTCCTTCGCCCTCTTTTTTACCGCCTATGTTTCCCCTGCCTATGATGTAGGGTCTGTTCTCAAAGCGCACTGTCTGAGCGCCGATTTTTCTGTTTGCCACCTTGTATCCCCCGTTTCAAGTCCTGTTAAAATTTTTCTATAAACCAGTAAATTATTCCTGTCACCGTGGCCGCACTTATGCCGCATACCAGCACGGGTCCTGCTACAGTGAACAGCTTTGAGCCTACTCCAAGAACAGGCCCTTCCTTTTTAAATTCAATTGCCGGCGCCACCATTGAATTGGCAAATCCCGTTATTGGCACTATTACTCCGGCTCCAGCATGCTTTGCAATGACATCAAATATACCCAGTCCCGTAAGAAGCTGTGCCAGTATAACAAGTCCCATGGTTACAAATGCACCCGCATCCTTCTCCGATATTCCCGCTGCCTGAAGCCTGTTCTGTACCGCAAGTGCGGCAACACAGATAATTCCGCCTGTCAGAAAGGCCTTGACACAGTTTGAAAAATACTTTGGCTTTGGTGTGAACTGTTTGGCATATTTGCCATAGGCCTTACCTATTTCCTTTTTCTGCTTTTCCTTTTCTTTGTTCTGTTCCTCGCTTATTTGCAGCACTGTTAAAAACCTCCCCATTCGCCGATAATCTTTCCTCGCTATAACTTTTATTCTTTCCAATCGGGCAAAAATATGTCATAATATTTATTGAAAAACTTTACGAATAAGTGAGGAAAAGAATGTTAAAAACTTCAGATAGCCATGCCTTGCTGACAAATACAAAAATAATTCTTGCATCAGGCTCGCCGCGACGCATCGAAATGCTTCGAACTCATGGCATTGAACCTTTAATTATGCCTGCTCACATTGAAGAAAACCTGCCGCCTATTCACGGCATGCATGAAACTGTAATGTTTCTGGCTTTGAAAAAGGCACAGGATGCAGCCCGGCAGCTTGAAATTGCCGCAAATACAGGAGCATGCGCGAAATGCAGTCATGATAAAGCAAAGAATTACTACAACAGCGATGCTATAATCGTGGCAGCAGATACCATTGTTTTTAAAGACGGAGAAATAATGGGAAAACCCAAAGATAAGGATGATGCATTTTGCATGCTTGACAAACTGCGTAATGATTTTCACTACGTCGTTACAGGTGTTGCGCTGCTTGTCTTCGGCAGGCAGCATACCCGTGTCTTTACCGATGTTACAAAGGTATTCTTCAAGGATTATTCCGACGAGGAACTCATGGCTTATCTGGATACCGATGAAGCCTACGACAAAGCAGGAGCTTACGCAATTCAGGGATATTTTGCAAAGCATATAGACCGCATTGAGGGAAGCTATGATAATGTCATGGGTTTTCCGTGGGAAATAATAGAAAAGGAAATCTTAAAGCTGGAGGACATTTAGATGAAAAAATTTATATCAGAGTTCAAGGAATTCATATCAAAAGGCGATGTGATGAGCATGGCTGTCGGAATCATCATCGGCGGTGCATTCACATCCATTGTCAACTCACTTGTGGGAGATGTAATCACACCGCTTCTTGGCATAATTATCGGAGGTATTGATTTTACGGGCATCAAGGTTACTTTTGGCGGTGCAGAACTTATGGTCGGCAATTTCATTCAGGCTGTCATCGTATTCCTTCTTACTTCACTGGTAATTTTCTGGATGATGAAGGCGTTTAACCGGGTTTTTGCAAAGAAAGAAGCCGAGGCAGAAGTTCCTGCCGAACCGGAGACTGCTCCTGTGCCCGAGGATATTCAGCTTCTCAGAGAAATCAGAGATCTGCTGCAGGCAGGAAAATAACAAAACAAAAGGCTGTGTATCATTTCTTTTTTATGGATACATAGCCTTTGTTGATTTTAATCCGCAAACAACGGCAATAACTTCTGACTATTTACATCTACCAGCCCAAGGGTAGTCATTTTAATGTCCGGTATAACAGGCAGACTTAGAAAAGCCATATTCATAAAAGGCTCTATCTCATCTGATGCCCCTAGAGTGTGAACCGCCT
>CALZFA010000094.1 GCA_945644815.1 uncultured Clostridia bacterium | reverse complement strand
ACCAGAATTTATCCACAAAACACTGTTTATCTTACCCTGAATTTCACTCCCAGCTTCGTCTGAGCGATCTGACGGCAGATTTCCACGTCTTCCTTCGGGATAGTTCCTCCAACTACAGACATGGTCACATCAGGTACATATTTTTTAACGTCTTCAGTGAACTTCAGAATGGCAGGCCAGGATTCAAGGGCGAACTTAGGATGGCAAAGGGCGTCGTATTTTTTGGCGCTGGCTGCATTGAGACTGATAGAAATGGCATCCACCAGACCGGAAAGTTCCGGGGCAGTCTCGCGGCCGTGAATTAAATCAGAAAGCCCGTTGGTATTGATTCTTGTTTTAAGATGAGTGGTTTCCTTGACATATCTGCACAGAGCCAGCACATCATCAAGCCTTTCCATCGGCTCCCCGTAACCACAGAAAACCAGTTCAGTGTACCTGGACAAATCCCATTCTTTCAGCAGCTCTTTAACTTCATCAACTGCAGGTTCCCGTCTGAGCCATAGACTGTCCGCACCTCCCAATGAATCTACCATAGTGCGGATGCAGAACTCACATCTGCAGGGGCAGCGGTTAGTCAGATTAACGTACAGTCCGTCGGCATAATCATAAAGTACATCTCCGATATATTCCATATAAAGCCCTTCTTCTTTTGACAAAAATTTTTTTATCCTATTCATCATTTGAAGCTCTTCCTGCCAGAATTTCTTCAAGACCGCCGCGGACGATGGCTTCTACTTTTTCGTGAACCATTGCCAGCTCCTGCCTGGACATGGAAGCAGTTTCTATGACAGGATGAACTAAAAAATCAATATGGACGCCTTTTGTTATCACACCCTTTTCCTCAAAGGTCTTATATCCGCCGTCGATGGTAACAGGAACAATCGGGACTCGAGCTTTGGTGGCAAGCTTAAAGCTGCCGGCTTTAAATTCACCCATATTTGAAGAATGACTGCGAGTGCCTTCGGGGAAGATTACAAGAGAAAATCCCTGTTTAAGGTATTCCACACCCTCGTTTATCGTCTTAAGGGATGCCCTGGCATCACCGCGTTGAATGTAGATGCCGCGGGTTCTAGGTATCCATCCGCTGAACACAGGGACCTTATGGAAAGAATCTTTGGCGATAAAACTTATCTGATGCTTTCTTACAACATAGAAAAATGTCAGCACGTCTGCATAAGACTGATGGTTACATATATACACAACAGGACCGTGGTCAGGCAGGTTTTCGGGATTAATTACATTTATATCTGCCTTAAAACGGCTGACAACCATGTCGGCCCAGTGGTTGGAAGCTTCAAGAATCAGAGCTTTTTCCTTTTCTGTATCACCGGACTGTCTCGCCGCATCAATAGGCTTACGATATTTTTCCATAGCCAGAACCGAATTAGCTACTGCTAAAAAACCTGTTATATTATCGAATAATTTCAACTCATGTTCCTCCAAAAAAATTCTGTACAAGGGTATTCTACCACAAAACGGGTGGTCTTTTCCACAGGAAAAGTGTATAATAGTTTAAAAGAAAAGAAAAAAGGAGATAAAAGTTGGAAAGAAGAATGATTTTGAAAAAGAAATGCAGAATAATGGGTGCTATAGCGGCGGTTTTAGTCATAATGGCAGCCTTTATTACATATCAGGTGGGAGTTGCCTACGGCACAGAGCCGCTGCCTCTGGACCTGTCAATACAAAAGGCTTTCTTTGCTCTAAGAGGGCAGTTACTGAATGCAATGGTAGTTGTAATTACACATCTTTCAGATACTGTGACAATTGTGGCTTTCTGTGCAGTGCTTCTCGTTCTGCCCAATCGAAAACAATACGGCATACCACTGTCTTTAGCTGCTCTGGGAGGGGTAGCTGTTTATAAGCCCATGAAACACATTTTTCTGAGAGCACGTCCCGATGCGGCGCTTCACCTGGTGGAGCAGGGCGGATACTCTTTCCCGAGCGGGCACTCTGTTACATCTGTAGTTTTTTACGGGCTTCTCATATATCTCCTCGCAAGACACTGCAAGAATGAAAAGCTGAGAAAGATACTTATTCCGGTTTGCGGATTTTTAGCGCTTGTCATAGGTCCCAGCCGTGTTTATGTGGGCGTTCACTGGCCTACGGATGTTTTAGCCGGATGGTGTATAGGAGGAGCAGTGCTTCTTGTTGCTATCTGTATTTTAGAAAGGATTGAAAGTAAGAAATGAAAAAAGAACCTGTATTAGTTATTATGGCTGCCGGAATGGGGTCGAGATTCGGTGGGCTGAAGCAGATAGAACCGGTCAGCGATAAGGGAGAACTTATTATTGACTTTTCACTTTATGATGCTGTGATGGCCGGCTTTAAGAAAGCAATTTTTGTAATCAAGAAAGAAAACGAGGAGGAATTCAGACGGCTCCTCGATGATAAAGCAGGGAAATATATAGATATAGAGTATGCATATCAAGAGCTTGATGATTTACCGGAAGGATATGAGGTCCCTTGCGGCAGGCAGAAACCGTGGGGAACAGCTCATGCGATTCTTGCAGCGAGAAAAAAGATTGACGGGCCTTTTGCTGTAATCAACTCAGACGATTACTACGGTCCGGGCGCGTTCCAGTCCATTTACGAGTTCCTGGAAAAAGCAGAGGACGGAGAAAAATATCATTACTGCATGGTGGGATACGATATAGAAAACACACTGACTGAGAACGGATATGTGTCAAGGGGAGTGTGCGAAATTTCTGATAAAGGAATGCTGAGCAGCATTACCGAAAGAACGAAAATACAGTGGCAGGGCGAAAAAATCGTCTTTGATGAGGAAGATGGTGACCCAAAAACCTGCATAACCGAGCTTTCCCGAGGCACTATAGTTTCCATGAACTTCTGGGGCTTCACACCGTCCATGCTTTCAGAGATGGAGGAAGGATTTCCTGCTTTCCTGGACAAGGCACTGAAAGAAAACCCTATGAAGGGGGAATATTTTCTGCCGGGTGTTGTTGACAGACTTATCAGAGAAGGAAAGGCGCAGGTTAAAGTACTCAGGTCGAGAGACCGGTGGTACGGAGTGACATACAAAGAAGATAAACAGAGCGTAGTAGATGCACTGCAGGCTCTGAAGGATAAGGGTGAGTATCCCGAAGTGTTGTGGAAATGAGTTTGATTTTTGGGAATTGAAATGATATACTCAATCTATCAACTTAGACTCGTAAAGACAGAAATCAGGAGCATAGATATATGAACAACGGACAAAAGAATTTCTTTGATATTTTTAAAAATCCAGACGGAAGCTTTCATATACCAATCGGGCTTATCATTGTGGGATTTTGCTTTAACTGGATACTGGGTATAGGGCTTCTGGTTGCCCGACTTTGCGAAGAGAGGCCGACCGACGGAAGAGCAGCATCGGCGGAAACTTGTTTAAAAGAGCAAAGTACACCAAAGGGAAAAAAGAGAAAAATTAATAAAAACAATACTGCGGTAATTCTGACAGTTCTGGGAGTTTTTGCTCTGATAGGAGGAGCTTTGTATCTGCCTGATTCGATACAGTATCTGTTATGGTGTATAGATGATGGATATGGTGTTTCCTATGCGGTGGAAGATGTGGCAAGCAACAGCATCTGGATTATATCGGGAATACTGCTGATGGTAGGTGCCAGAAGAATCCGAAATGGTGAAAGAATAAAAAAGAAGATCGTGGCTATTGTAGGAGATGCTAAGTTTATACATATTTCCGAGATTGCAGAGGCACTTCCGGCTTCGGAAGAGAAAACAACAAAGTATCTTCAGCGGTGCATTGACTGTGGCATGTTTGGAGAGACGGCATATATTGATATGCGATCCGATTGCCTTGTAATCAGCGGACCGGCGCCAATGTCAAAGAAAGAGAAGGCAGCACAGGAAGCTGCACGTAAAGCTGAAAAAGAAGCTGCTGAAAGCCTTGGTGAATACGAAAAGATTTTAAAGGAAATCCGCGAGATCAATGACAAGATTCCGGGAGAAGAGTTTTCTGCTAAGATAAGCAGACTTGAGGACCTGACAGGCAAGATATTTAAAATCGTACAGGAGCAGCCTGAGAAAGAAAAGAAGCTTCGGAAGTTTATCAATTATTATCTGCCGACAAGTATGAAGCTTTTACGCAATTATCAGCAGATGGATGCTCAGGGAATAGAGGGTAAAAACATTTCCGAAGCAAAGCAGCAGATTGAGGAAACCATGGACACCATGATTTCGGCCTTTGAAAAACAGCTGGACGCTCTTTTCTCATCGGAAAACATGGGTGTTTCCGCAGATATCGCGACCATGCAGAGCCTTATGAAAGCAGACGGGCTTATAGAAAACGAGCTCACAGACAAGCTTCAGTAAAAAAAGCTTGCAAATTCTTAATTTTATAGTATAATTAGAAGGCACGGTTTTTCCGTGCAAATCTCTGCGACGAGCGGGACTCGTCGCCATATAGTCCACAGGGAGGTGAAAAGAATGACTAAATATGAAGTTATGTTCATTATCAATCCTACTTTAGAAGACGAAAAGAAAGATGCGACAGTAGAGACAGTTCAGTCCATTATTGCTGCAGATGGTGAAGTTGAAAAAGTAGACGTTTGGGGAATGAGAAAGCTTGCATATCCTATCGAAAAGAAGGAAGAAGGTTACTATGTGGTAATCGAATTCGCAGGCAACCCTACATTACCTAAGGAACTTGACAGAAGACTGAGAATCTCAGACAATGTAATGAGACACATCATCATCAACAAGGACGAAAAATAGGAGGGTGTAAATGAACAGTGTTGTACTAATCGGAAGATTGACCAGAGACCCGGAAGT
>CALZFA010000093.1 GCA_945644815.1 uncultured Clostridia bacterium | reverse complement strand
TACAGAAAACAGCGGAATAAACAAAATGATTCCAAAGATACCCGAAACCTTTCCGCCTACAACAACCGCCAGCAAAGTCCAGATGGCAGGAAGCCCTACAGAACCGCCAACCACTCTCGGGTAAACAATCTGCCCTTCAATCTGCTGAACCACCAGAAATACAATAACGAAAATTATCACCTGCTTCAGACCTTCCACCGAAATAAGCAGTATTCCGAAGGCCATGCCGATGAATGCGCCCACGAAAGGTATCAGGGACATTGCCCCTATAATGAGTGCGATGGTTGCAGCGTACGGAAATCCTCCTATAGAAAGAGCTACAAAGAACATAAGCCCCAGAATCACAGCCTCCATGCACTGACCTGACAGGAAATTAGAGAAAACCCTATAGGAAAGCGAAGCTACATCACATATCTCGTCTGCCCACTCTTTTTTACAGTAGGCATATACAATTTTTTTAGCCTGCGCACCTAATTTTTTCTTGCTGAGCAAAATATATATGGCAAATACAAGTCCAAATCCGAAGTTGCTTACCACGCTGAAAACTCCGCTGGCTGCCTGCCCTGCCGTAAAGAGAATCTTCCCCGAATTGTCCTTAATGCTTTCCACAATAGTTGATATATCAATCTTCTCCAGCCAATCGCCTATTACCGATGCGTCGATTCCATATTTTTCTGCCGCTTCCAACCATCCCGGATATGCCGCTTTTATCATAGCTGCAATACTCATAAATGAGTCTGCAAGATTTGGAAAAATCACCCCGGCAATAAAACTGATGACCGCAACAAACAAGAGCAGCGTTATCACAAGGCTTAAGACAGGCCGAAGTTTGGCTAACCATTTCATCGGCTTTTTTCTGTTTATCCTGTCAATCTGTTTTTCGAAGAAATGCATAGGTACATTCAATATAAATGCAATCACTCCTCCGACGATCAGCGGCATAAAAAGTCCAATCACCGTTCCGACTACTCCTGCAACCGTTTTAAAATTCATGAGCGCCACAAGCAGTGTCACGCCAAGAACTACCAGAATTATATTCTGCTTAAACTTATTTTTTTCCTTAGTATCCTTAATCTCCATTTTTCCACCCATTTCAAAAATCTGCCTGATACTCTATCATACATACCAAATCGTTGTATTGTCAATGTGTTTTTTGGTGTGCAGAATTATATGCCGCCGTAAAATATGTTCATTATATTCCAGATGCTGATTCCTGCAAGACCATATTCCTCCACCAGTGCAAGTCGTGCAGTCCAGCTCTGCTCATTTTCAAACCATACAATATGCTCAATTCCGTCGGGAGAAGTATAAGTAAAAAACGGTGCCTGAGCCACCTCGTCATATTGAACAGGTACCCCGTAATAAGCCGCCCTGGCCTCGGCCTCATAGTTACTCAACTTTTCCGCCCGGCTTTCTCCCCGTATGAACGGCAATGCCCAGTCATAACCGTAATTGCTCATCCCCATAAGTATTTTTGATGCCGGTATCTGCGTTATTCCGAATTCAATGACACTACGTACATTGTTTATGGGCGATACAGGCATAGGCGGCCCAAATGTATAGCCCCATTCGTACGTCATCAGCAGGCAGTAATCAACGGCCTGCCCCATTCCCGCATAGTCGTGCCCCTGATACAGCAGCCCCGGTTGGTCAACGCTTGTCTTTGGAGCCAGAGCTACCGTGGTAAGGTGACCCCGAGGTCCCAATCTTTCACGGGTACGCGCCACAAGTTCCACATAGTTATCGGCATATTCGGCAGACAGATATTCAAAGTCAAAATCCACCCCGTCCATGCCCTTGACTCTTATATTCTCTTCTATATTGTTTATCAGATTAGCCTCTGCCTCCGGATTGTTAAAAACTTCTATAGCTATGGCATCATCAAACATTCCGCTTTCATTCATAGGAGTAAGTACCATTAAGGTTTTCACGCCTGCGGCCTTTGCCGGCTCTATCAGATTGTAGTCCTCCAGATTTATAAGCTCTCCTGTTTCTGTAAACCCGTAGCTGAAAGAGGAAAGCCATGTAAGCCTTGGCAGCCACCACTGCAGAGTTGCCGGAGATATAGAAGGATAAGCATAACCGTTTATTATGTATTCAGCCAAAAGAACACCTCCCTTTTCAGAAATATTTTATTCCGGTTTATTCTTTTAAATCCTTTTTTTTCATACTTTAAGTAAAAAGACTGGTATATATGTACTGAAAGTGATACAATTAATATATACCTTTAAGGAGGTGATGAAATGTCAACAAACTATGGCGGTTATATGGGAAAGGTTATGCATATCGACCTTTCCACAGGCCGGACAGGTGAATACCCATGGTCAGACGAGGAAAGAAGACTGTATATAGGCGGCAAGACTATGGCAGCTAAAATTCTCGGCGATAATCTGAAAAAGGACACGGCTCCTTTTTCTGAAGAAAATATGCTGGTCATCACCACGGGACCGTTTACCGGATCAGGTGCTCCCAGTTCAAGTCGTTTTAACATTTCCACTCTTTCTCCTCAAACAGGAATTCTTACCTCCTCCAACTGTGGAGGCAATTTCGGATACTATCTGAAAAAAGCCGGTTATGACGCACTGGTCATCAGCGGCAGAAGCCCGAAACCGGTCTGGCTTCAGATACATAATGACACTTTCACCTTCCATGATGCCGAAGATATATGGGGCATGCACACAGGAAAGGTTCAGTCTGCTCTTGACAAAAAGCTGGCCGCAGAAGACGACATCAGGACCGTCAAGAACGGTAAAATCGTAATCGGTCCTGCAGGAGAAAATCTGGTGCTATACGCATCCATTGTCAGCAACGAAAGACTGGCCGGCCGTGGAGGCACAGGCGCTGTAATGGGATGGAAAAATCTTAAAGCTGTTACCGTTTCCGGAAACCATGAAGTGCAGGTCTATGACAGAGAAAGTCTGGATGCTCTCAACAAAAAATGGTTTAAGTATCTGAAATCTCACCCGCTCACCGGCGACCAGCTCCCGAGACTCGGCACCGCCGGTCTGGTATCCACCATGCAGATGAGAGGACAGCTTTCCACCAAGAACTACAATTACGGACAATACGATGACTTTGAAAAGGTCAGCGGCGAAACCCTTGCAGAAGACTATAACATAGTAAACAAGGGCTGTCTCACCTGTCCCATAAAATGCGCCCGTACAGTAGAGGTGAACGGCAAGGCGGTCAAAGGCCCCGAGCTTGAAACCCTGGGACTGCTTGGCGGTGGCATACTCAACAATGACATGTATTCCATACTGAAATGGAATTACGAGCTTGATGAGCTGGGCATGGATACAATTTCAGCTGCAAGCACCCTGGCCTATGCCATGGAGGCTAACGAGAAAGGTCTTTGGGACAACGGCCTTGAGTTTAACGAAGATAACAAAGATAAAATATCAGAGGTATGGGAAGATATCGCATACAGACGGGGCATCGGTGACGAACTGGCCAACGGTTCCAGATGGTGCTCCGAAAAGTACGGCGGCAAGGAATTTGCCATTCACTCCAAAGGTATGGAACTGGCGGCTTACGAGCCGAGAAGGTCCGTAGGTCTGGGTCTGGGCTATGCCGTATCCAACAGAGGTGGCTGCCACCTTAACGGCGGCTATATGGTACTGATTGAGGGCCTTAGCCTTAATGTAAATCCACAGACACCTCACGGCAAGCCCGACTTCACGGTAATGTTTCAGGATCTGATGGAAGGAGTATCCTCCTGTGGTCAATGCCTGTTTACTACATATGCTTTTTTCCCGCCTCCGCTTATCAGTCACCCTCACAGCTGGTATACCAGATTATTCTGCAAGGCAGTTCCTGTTCTGGGGCCTGTATTCAGACTGCTTAATAAATTTCCGGGAATGATTTGCTTTAATCTTCCGGTGATTTTTAACCAGTCCAAGGCACTGCATCTTATTACCGGTATGCCTGTGACTTTCGGATCCTTCTTTAAGACAGGCAAACGTGGCTACACTTTGGAAAGACACATAAACTCACGTTTCGGAATAAGCCGCAAGGATGATTCTCTGCCGTCAAGACTTACAGACGTACCTCAGGTAGCAGGAGATGAATCCACCAAGGTTCCTCTTGAAAAAATGAAAAATGTATATTATCACGCAAGAGGCTGGAGCGATGACGGCATTCCTGCTCCTAAGACTCTGCGCAAGCTGGGTCTTGACAAGCTGGACAGCTATAAAGTTACCTGTGAGGAATTCAGGTCGGCAGGAGGTGCATCCGGATGATAACAATCAAGCTTTTCGGCTCCCTTCGTCTGAAGACAGGATGCAAGGGTCTCAATGCCCAGTGGGCAGATATTAAAACAGTAAAAGACGCCTGCGCTCTTATGGCAGAAACTACAGGCATGACAACGGCCGATTACAAAAACTGTGTCATTATGCTTAACGGCAGACAGGCAAAAATTTCTTCAAAGCTCAGCGACGGTGACGAACTGGTATTCATGGCACCGTCCGGCGGCGGTTGATAAACGGGAGGTGCTTGAATTGGCATATAAAATCATTTCATGCTGCGCAGGCTGCAGACTTTGTGCAAAGAACTGTCCCGTAGGTGCCATCTCCGGAAACCTTAAAGAGATACATTCCATAGATCGGGATAAATGTATCGACTGCGGACTATGCGGCAAGCTCTGTGCATTCGCAGCTATTCGCGACAACCACGGACATGAAACAGTTAAAGTTCCGAATAAGGACTGGAAAAAACCTGCCTTTGACAAAACTGTCTGTGTAGGCTGCAGCGTCTGTGTTGAAAACTGTCCAAAAAACTGCCTTGAAATCGAGGCTCCTAAATTTCATGGTGATA
>CALZFA010000092.1 GCA_945644815.1 uncultured Clostridia bacterium | reverse complement strand
TCTTTATCGGTATGGGCATAAAAGCCTATATGCAGATTAAAGAAGGTAAGTGGCTGGATGCCGTATGCGACGAAGGCTTCTGGTATATAACTATTTTAGGCTTAATCGCATGGCTGGGAGGAGGGACCTTAAGTCCGGTCTTTCCAAAGATAGGCATGTATATGACTGTTATAGGAGCGGCAGGTCTGCTGCTTACAGGAGGACGTCATAACAAAGGCTTCGGCAAGATTACGGGAGGACTTTCCAATATCTATAGTATAACGAGCTATATGTCGGACATTCTTTCCTACGCAAGGCTTTTGGCTCTGGGTCTGGCTACAGGCGTAATCGCACAGGTGGTCAATACTATGGGAACACTCTTCGGCGGCGGATTCGGAGGATTAATAGCCCTTGTGGTGATTTTCATCTTTGGGCACACACTGAATCTGGCAATAAATGCGCTGGGTGCTTTCATACATTCCAGCAGACTTCAGTATGTTGAATTTTTCGGAAAGTTCTATATTGACGGCGGAGAACCCTTTGATCCTTTCCGCAAAAAGACTAAGTATATAAAATTGGAGGATTAGAAAAATGAGTTTAATAGATGGTAACACATTAGCATTACTCGGAGCCGCAATCGCAGCTCTGGCAGGTATCGGAAGCGCTATGGGCGTTGGTATTGCAGGTCAGGCAGCAGCAGGGGTTGTAGCCGAAGACCCTAAAAAATTCGGTAAGACCATTATCCTTCAGGCTCTTCCGGGAACACAGGGAATTTACGGTCTTATCATCGCTTTCCTTATCATGGTTAAAATCGGTCTTCTGGGCGGTAATATGATTGAGCTTACTATTCCGCAGGGAGCATATTTCCTGGCAGCAGGACTTCCTATCGGACTTGTGGGAATATGGTCAGGCATTGCACAGGGAAAGGCGGCCGCAGCAGCACTTCAGCTCACCGCCAAGAGACCGGATCAGATGGTAAAGGGTATCATTTATACGGCTATGGTAGAGACATATGCGATTTTCGCCTTGCTTGTATCTGTACTGATCTGGCTGAGAATTCAGGTATAGAGAAAATCCGGTAGGAGATGAATTAATATGAGTATCGAAAAGATTACATCGAAGATTTTAAGCGAGGCTTCGGAACTTAAGGAAAAGACCCTGAGTGAGGCACGCAAAGAGAGCGATGCAGTCCTTGCCGAGGCTGAGAAGAAGGCACAGGAAATGATTGAAGACAGCAAGAAGCGCGGCCTGGAAGAAAAGGAAAAGATTATTTCACGCCGTAAATCCGTAGCGGATATTGACTGCCGCAAGGTTTTTCTTGCCAAGAAGCAGGAGATTATAGGACAGTGCTTTGATAAGGCTGTAGATGAAATTATATCTATGGATGAGGCAGATTATATCGGACTTCTGACGGCACTGGGCACAGGCAGCGGAATGACCGCGGGACAGCTCATTTTCAATGAGAAAGAAAGAGCGGCTATCGGTCAGAAGGTGGTGGACGCTTTAAACGGTGCAGCTGAAGGCAGAAGCTTTGTCTTGTCTGAGGAAACCCGCAAGTTAAGAGGCGGATATATGCTTATGTGCGGGCAGACCTTTATCAATAATACTATTGAAGCGCTGGTGGAGGAAGCAAGACCCGAGCTCGTTGCAGAGGTTGCAAAAATCATGTTTCCGGCATAGGGAAGGAGTGTCTTATGACTAAGAAAAAAGAAGACAGCTACGCATTTCCTTGTGCGGTAATAAAGGCAAACGAGAGGACACTGCTGACTGGTTCTGACCTTGAGCGAGTTATGGAGTCAGGCAAGATCAGCCAGGCCGTAACTATTCTGGGCGAATTCGGATACGGTGACGGCAAGGAGCTGGCTAATCCCAGAGATTTTGAAAAGGTGCTGAGGGCAGAGCTTGACAGAGTATACAAGCTGGTGTTTTCCATAGTTCCTGACAAGGAGGAAATAGAACTTTTTCTCCTTCCGAGTGATTATCATAATGCCAAGGTGCTTTTGAAATCAGAGTTTCTTGGAATTGACCCGACGCCACTGTTAGTGGATACGGGACTTATGTCTGCAGAAAAGCTCACCCAGCTTGTGAGAGACAGAAACTATGTGTTCCTTTCCTCCGAGATGAAGGATGCGCTTACGGAAGCAGCAGAGATTTTTTCCAAGGGCAGAGATCCTCAGGAGATTGACATAATCCTCGACAAGGCCTGCTACAGGGATATGCAGAGGCGAGCAGCTCTTACGGAAAACGATTTTATTATCGGATATGTAAAACTGCTTATAGATATTTTGAATGTTAACACTTTTATCAGGCTGAGAGAAATAGGAAAGCCCCTTGACTTCTTCCGCAAGGTATTTCTGACCGGCGGCAATATTGATGAACGGGTTTTAACCGCATCTTACGAAGAAGGTTATCAGCAGCTTGCCGACAAGCTGGCACCTTTCGGCTTCAGAGAGGTTTTTGCTGTCGGAGCCACAGCCCTTCAGAAAGAGGGGAGATACACCGTGCTGGAGAAGCTTTGCGATGATATGAGAATGAAGTATGTAAAGGATGCCCGCTATGTATCTTTTGGCATTGAGCCGGTGTGCGGCTTTCTCATAGCCAAGGAAAGTGAAGTAAAGAACCTCCGTATGATACTGACAGGAATGCTTGCCGGTACAGCTGAAGAGGTTACAAAGGAAAGGCTGAGGGAAGCTTATGTATAAGATAGGTGTTATAGGCGATCGCGAGAGTATTCTGGGATTTAAAGCCGTGGGCCTTGATGTTTTCCCTTGCGATGCCGCCGATGAGGCAAAAAAAGTTTTAAAGAAAATAGCAAAAGAAGATTTCGCCATCATATATGTGACAGAGCAGCTCTTTCAGTATATGGGTGAGGAAATCGACGAGTATAAAGACTCCAGACTCCCGGCTGTCATACCGATTCCTAACAAGGACGGAAGCCTTGGCATAGGTATGACCAACGTAAAAAAATCGGTGGAAAGAGCCGTGGGAGCAGATATACTATTTGGAGGTGAAGAATAGGAAATGAGTCAGGGAAAAGTATTGAAAGTATCCGGTCCTCTGGTTGTAGCTTCCGGTATGGAGGAGGCCAACATGTTCGACGTGGTTCATGTAGGTGACCAGGGCCTGATCGGAGAAATAATAGAAATGAGAGGAGACCGTGCCTCCATTCAGGTATATGAGGAGACAGCCGGTATCGGACCGGGAGTGCCGGTAGTATCAACAGGTGCGCCTCTGTCCGTAGAACTGGGACCGGGACTTATCGAGACCATGTACGACGGTATCCAGAGACCTCTGGAGGAAATGGTAAGGGAATGCGGCTCCAACATTACCAGAGGTATTAAGGTGCCTGCACTTTCCAGAACCAGGAAATGGACCTTCGTACCGGTTGTCAAGGCGGGCGATGAGGTTGAGGCCGGCGATATCATAGGTACTGTTCAGGAAACAGTAGTAGTAGAACAGAAGATCATGGTTCCTTACGGAGTAAGCGGCGTGGTTGAATCCATCGAAGCCGGAGACTTTACCGTAGAGGAGACCGTATGCAAAGTAAAGCAGGCTGACGGAACCGTCAGGGAACTTACCCTCATGCAGAAATGGCCTGTAAGACGAGGCAGACCGTATAAGGAAAAGCTGGTTCCTGAAATGCCGCTTATCACAGGACAGCGTGTTATCGATACAATGTTTCCGATTGCCAAAGGCGGTGTTGCGGCAGTACCGGGACCTTTCGGCTCCGGCAAAACTGTAGTGCAGCATCAGCTGGCAAAATGGGCCGACGCTGATATCGTGGTCTATATCGGCTGCGGTGAGCGCGGAAACGAAATGACAGACGTACTGATGGAATTCCCTGAACTTAAGGATCCTCGCACAGGGGAGTCTCTCATGAAGAGAACAGTGCTTATCGCCAACACATCGGATATGCCGGTAGCTGCCCGTGAGGCTTCCATCTACACAGGAATTACTATCGCAGAATATTTCAGAGATATGGGCTATTCTGTGGCCCTGATGGCCGACTCCACATCAAGATGGGCGGAAGCTCTTCGTGAAATGTCAGGCCGACTTGAAGAAATGCCGGGTGAAGAAGGTTATCCTGCTTACCTTGCATCAAGACTTGCTCAGTTCTATGAAAGAGCAGGCCGTACCGTTTCCCTGGGCAAAGAGGGAAGACTTGGAGCACTTTCCGCCATCGGAGCAGTATCCCCTCCGGGCGGAGACATTTCAGAACCTGTATCACAGGCAACCCTTCGTATAGTAAAGGTATTCTGGTGTCTGGACTCACAGCTTGCCTATAAGAGACATTTTCCGGCCATCAACTGGCTGCAGAGCTACTCTCTGTATATCGACAAGCTGGAAAAATGGTATGAGGAAAACGTAGCCAAGGAATTCCCTAAGATGCGTGCTCAGACCATCCATCTGCTGCAGGAGGAGGCCGAACTTAACGAAATCGTTCAGCTGGTAGGTGTGGATTCCCTTTCCTTTGAGGACAGACTTAAGCTTGAAGTTTCAAAGTCAATCCGTGAGGACTATCTGCATCAGAACGCTTTCCACGAGGTAGATACTTTCACATCCATGAACAAACAGTATAAGCTGCTTAAGCTGATACTTTCCTTCTATGAAATGGGCCTTGACGCCATTGCAAAGGGTGCAAACTTCAACAAACTGTCATCCCTTGATGTTCGTGAAAGCATCGGACGTTTCAAGTATATCGAGGAAAAGGATATCGACGCAAGCTTTGAGCAGCTTATGGAGACCATGAGAGCTGAGATTTCGGAGCTTGTAAGCAAGGAGGAGACTGATGATTAAGGAATATAAGACGATCAGCGAAGTTGTAGGTCCTCTGATGCTGGTTAAGGAAGTTGAAAATGTAACCTACGACGAACTTGGAGAAATAATTCTGCCCAGCGGAG
>CALZFA010000091.1 GCA_945644815.1 uncultured Clostridia bacterium | reverse complement strand
CTTGACATGGACGGAACCCTTTATCTTGACGACAGACTGTTTGAAGGAGCTGCGGATTTTCTGTCTCATATAAGAGCATCCGGGGGAAAATATGTTTTTCTGACTAACAATTCCTCAAGGGGAGTGGGAAGCTACACAGAAAAAATGTTAAGGCTGGGTGTTCCGGCACAGAACGGAGATTTCATAACATCGGTAGATGCTCTTGTCTACAGGCTGGTGAATTGCTACGGCAGCCGTGCAAAGCATCATAGAATGTACATTATGGGCACGGATTCTTTCAAGGGACAGATGAGGGATCAGGGCTTTAACATAACTGACAGATTTGAAGATGATATCAAAACGCTGATTGTCGGATTTGACAGAGAACTGACCTTTGCAAAGCTGGAAGATGCTTGCAGGCTGCTGAGCCGGAAAGAGAGAGTGGACTACTTTGCCACAAATCCCGACTGGGTGTGTCCTACAGAATACGGTTTTGTGCCTGACTGTGGCTCCATTGTCTTCATGCTCGAAAAGGCCACAGGACGAAAACCTGAATTTGTAGGAAAGCCACAGCCACAGATGGCATACCTTGCCATAGAAAGATTCGGTTTCAGTCCTGAAGAGACTTTGCTCATAGGGGATCGGCTGTACACGGACATCGCCTGCGGCATAAATGCCGGTGTGGACACTGCTTTCGTTCTCTCAGGGGAAGGAAAAATAAAAGATATTGACGAGACCGGATTCATACCCACATACATATTTGAAGGCGTGGGGGAGATATCGGAGAAAATTTTTGGAGGTAAATCAGATCATGAAGCTTGACAACAGACGAACCATTACCGTAGGATTTGCATTTCTTGCAATCAGTGCATTCTGGCAGGTATACGACAATATTATCCCGCTTATTCTGAAATATTTCTTTAATATCGGGGATACTCTGTCAGGGGGAATTATGGCCCTTGATAATATTTTTGCCCTGATAATGCTGCCGATTTTCGGGGCTTGGTCAGACAAGGTAAGCAGCAAAAGAGGCAAGAGAACACCGTTTATATTTGTGGGTACAATTATCGCCGCAGCTGCCATGCTGCTGCTTCCTTACAGTGCAAATTCAAGAAATCTTGTGCTGTTTATAGCAGCTCTTTTTGTTACTCTTCTCGCTATGGGAACATTCCGCTCACCGGCGGTTTCTCTAATGCCGGATGTAACTCCAAAGCCACTCAGATCAAAGGCCAATGCCATAATCAACCTGATGGGTGCTTTGGGAATAATTGTCGCGCTGGGACTGATTATGCTCCTTGTAGGAGACGGCAGGACTCCGAATTACGAGCCTCTTTTCATTGCAATAGCCGTAATTATGCTCCTTTCCCTTGTGGTTATCCTTACAAGAGTAGACGAAAACAAATTTGTCGCTGAGAGAATAGCAAAGGAAAAGGAATGGGGAATAGAAGATGAGGAAGAAATTACAGACGAAAGCGGCAGGGCATCTCTGCCAAAGCCTGTAAAACGCAGCCTTGTTTTCCTGCTTCTTTCAGTTGCTTTGTGGTATATGGCATATAATGCCGTAACTACTGCTTTCTCAAAGTATGCAACAGAAATGTGGGGTATGGAAGGCGGCGGTTTTGCGGGAGCTTTGATGGTAGCATCCATAGGTGCGCTGATTTCCTTCATTCCTGTAGGCATCATCTCCAGTAAGCTGGGACGAAAGAAGGTTATACTCTTCGGAGTGGCACTGCTGGCTGTAAGCTTTTTCTGCGGTTTTCTGTTCAGGACTCCGAACTTCGGAATCAATATCGTGTTCTTGCTTGTTGGTATGGCCTGGGCAGCAATAAACGTAAACTCATATCCTATGGTTGTTGAAATGTGCAAGGGCAGCGATATCGGGAAATTCACAGGTACATATTACACTTTTTCAATGGCCGCTCAGGTTATGACACCTATTCTTTCGGGATTTTTCCTGGAGCATGTGGGATATTGGACACTGTTCCCTTACGCCGCAGTATTTTCAGTATTGGCGTTTTTCACAATGCTCAATGTAAAGCACGGCGACAGCAAACCTGAAGCACCAAAGGATAAACTGGAAGCCTTTGATGTTGATGATTAGAGCGATAATATAAAAAAAGAGGTATTTTATGGAAAAGAAACAGATACTTGATGAATTACTTACATGGCGTTACGCACATAGAGGCTTTCACGACAAGCCTACAGTGCCTGAAAACTCAATGATTGCTTTTCGGAGGGCCATAACAGAGGAGTTCGGCATAGAACTGGATGTCCATCTGACAAAGGATAAGAAACTGGCTGTTATTCACGATTCCTGCCTTTGGCGGACATGCGGCATTGACCTTTACATTGAAGATATAACTATGGAGGAGGCGCAGGTTTATTTTCTTGAAAAGAGTGAGGAAGTAATACCATCATTTGCGGAGGTTCTTAATGCGGTCGCAGGAAGGGTTCCTCTGATAATCGAAATAAAAACGGCTGACGGAAACCAAAAAGAGCTTACAGACGCAGTTATGTCAGCGCTTGAAGGCTACAAAGGGCTGTACTGCATAGAATCCTTCAACCCTTCCGTGGTAGGATATCTTCGGAAAAAATATCCTGATGTAATACGCGGGCAGCTTGCAGGCTGTCTCAATAAGGATAACCCGGAGAAAGTGAAAAAAGAAAAACAGATGATAGACATCGACTGTGTGGAGTATGCAGATACGGGAATCGGGGGCACATTTATGGATGAAAGCCTTGTTGCGGGCACCGCTGGTGAGCCTGCAGTCACCAGAGTCCAGGATTTTCTCCTTAAGAATCTCTGGGTGAATGTTGAGGGGAAACCGGATTTTGTGGCATACCGTTTTGAGGACAGAGACATGGAGGCCTTCGTAAGATATAAAGGTGCAAAATTCCTTTGGACTATTAAGGATTACGCCGACCTTAAGGTGTGCGAGGAATCGGGAGCTGCCGGAATATTCGAACAGTTTAATCCTAAGGAGTATGAATGACCTGAAACTCCACCATTTTGATACAAAATTGCAAAAATGGTGGAGTTTTTTTATATTTATTATAGGGACAATCACGGCTTCCAAAATGCACATCTCGCTATAATGTTGAAATTTCAATGATTTACATAATATTACATGCAACGATAAAGGAGCAGATGGTGGAAATTTTCCACCAAAACAAGCGAAAACAGCAAAAATGGTGGAAAAGTGGAAGCACAATTAATTGTGCGCCTGAACATTTATGTGATATAATGCTTATAATAATATTAGACATTCCCTGAGCTGGGAAGGGACAGCAGAAAACGAGGTGAATATGAAACTTCTTTTAAAAAATGCACAAGTAGTCAATGTATTTACAGACAGACTCGAAGAAGCAAATGTCCTCATCGATGATGAAAAAATCATAGGTGTGGGTGAATACAACGACACAGACGCTGATACGGTCAGGGATCTTTCGGGCAAGATAATATGCCCCGGGTTTATTGACGGCCATATCCACATAGAAAGCACTATGCTTACCCCTGCAGAACTTGCAAAGGCATCTTTGCCTTGCGGGACTACAGCTATAATAGCGGATCCACATGAAATTGCAAATGTATGTGGAATTTCAGGAATTACATATATGCTGGAGGCCAGTGAAAATCTTCCTTTGTCGGTATATATTATGCTCCCTTCATGTGTACCTTCAACGCCTTTTGACGAGACGGGGGCTGTGTTGGAGGCTGAAGACCTGCGGGATTTGTACAAGCATCCGAGGGTGCTGGGGCTGGGAGAAATGATGAACTACCCGGGAGTGCTGACCGGAGACTTTCAGGTAATGCAGAAAATTTCGGAAGCGCACAACTTGGGAAAGCTGGTAAACGGTCACGCGCCCCTGCTCAGCGGCAAGGAGCTTGATAAATACATTTCTGCAGGGATTGGTGACGACCATGAATGCAGCACTGCAGAGGAAGCTATGGAACGCATTTCCAAAGGCCAGCATGTTATGATACGTCAGGGAACAGCTGCCAAGAATCTTGAGGCTCTGCTGCCGTTGTTTAACGAACCTTGGTCAAAGCGCTGCATGCTGGTGACAGATGACCGCCATCCGGCAGACCTCATCAGCGAAGGACATATTGACAATATAATTCGGCAAGCGGTTAAAGAAGGCAAGTCACCACTGGCGGCAATCAGAATGGCAACACTGCAGACAGCCGAATATTTCGGAATCGGTAATGTCGGAGCAGTGGCTCCGGGGTATCGGGCAGACCTGCTTGTACTTGACCAACTGGATACAGTTCAGGTGTGTGATGTGTATTGCGAGGGACGACTTGCAGTGTCAGCAGGAAAAGTGCTTGATTTTAAAATACCTGATGTGCGAAGCGACATTAAGAAGATGGTGCGGAATTCATTTTATATGGAAGAACTGACAGAAGATGACTTTTATATTGATGTGCCTGCTGATGCTTCAGCAAAAAGATGTCGCATAATAAAAATAAGACCCGGACAGCTTATTACGGACCAGTGGATCACCGAAATAGATTTTGACAGAATGAACGGAATTGATACACAAAGAGACATCCTGAAGCTGGCAGTTATAGAACGGCACCTTAATACGGGCCACAAAGGACTGGGGTTCATATCGGGAATAGGGCTGAGGAAAGGAGCTATTGCATCATCTGTATCCCACGACTCACACAACCTCATTGTAATTGGAACCAACCATGCGGATATGACTATTGCAGCAAACCGTATACGCACATTAGGCGGCGGCAATGTGGTGGTATCCGAAGGTGAAATCGTAGCTGAAATGCCGCTTCCTTTAGCCGGGCTGATGAGCGATTTGCCGGCAGAAGAAGTGGCAAGGCAGAATGAAAAAGTCAGAGAGGCGGTTCACACTCTAGGGGCATCAGATGAGATAGAGCCTTTTATGAATATGGC
>CALZFA010000090.1 GCA_945644815.1 uncultured Clostridia bacterium | reverse complement strand
GGGGATTTTGAAGAAAAAGAAAAAATAACTGTCAAATCACACTAATTGCAGGAAAAGAAAGACGAGGTATGAAAAAGTGAGAAGCGGAGTATTTGCTGACTACAAAATCTTTACGGGCAATTCACACATCGAACTGGCCGAGGAAATCGCAGGAATTATGGGAAAGCCCCTGGGAAAGGCCACCGTCACCAAATTCAGTGACGGAGAAATTTCCGTGAACATCTGGGAAACAGTAAGAGGTCTGGATGTATACATCATCCAGTCAACATGCAGTCCGGTAAACGATAACCTGATGGAGCTGCTCATCATGATAGACGCCATGAAGAGAGCGTCCGCAGGCAGAATCAATGCCGTAATCCCTTATTACGGTTATGCCCGACAGGACAGAAAAGCCAAGGCCAGAGATCCGATTACAGCCAAGCTGGTAGCAGATCTTATTATGGCTGCCGGTGCCGACAGAGTGCTTACCATGGACCTTCATGCAAATCAGATTCAGGGATACTTCAACATTCCTGTTGACCATCTGCTTGGAATGCCTATTCTGGCCAAATATTTCAAGGAAAAGCAGCTCGACGACCTTGTAATAGTTTCACCTGACCACGGCAGCGTGACCAGGGCAAGAAATCTGGCTCAGTACCTCAACTGCCCGATTGCAATTATCGACAAGAGAAGACCGGAACCTAACAAGAGCGAAATTATGAATATCATCGGAAATATTGAGGGAAGGAACTGTATTATCGTTGATGATATGATCGATACAGCGGGCACTATATGCAATGCCGCCAACGCCATTAAGAATCTGGGTGCCAAGGCTGTATTTGCGGGAGCTACTCACGCTGTGCTGTCAGGCCCTGCTATTGACAGAATCAAGGAGTCGGCCATCGAAGAAATGGTTCTTCTCAATACAGTACCTCTTGCAGATGAAAAGAAGCTGGATAAGATGACTTTCCTGTCAGTAGCGCCTCTTTTTGCGGAAGCCATGACGAGAGTGTTCACAAACGGTTCAATCAGTGTATTATTCGACTGATTAAAATTTCTATTAACTAAAACGAGAAAGGATGCTGCTGCACATGTATATAATCGCAGGTCTGGGAAATCCGGGGAAAAAATACGAAAACACCCGTCATAACATGGGTTTTATAGCTGTTGACCTGCTGGCACAGAAGTACGGCATCAAAGTTGACAAAATCAAATTCAAAGCTCTGGTCGGCGAAGGCAGAATCGCCGGCCGGAAGGTTCTGCTTGTAAAGCCTCAGACCTATATGAATCTGTCGGGAGAGTCCATCAGGGAAGTTATGAGTTTTTACAAAGAGGATATAGAAAACCTTATCGTAATCTACGATGACATCGATATTCCCACAGGCACAATCCGCCTGAGAAAAAAAGGAAGCGCCGGCACGCATAACGGTATGAGGAACATCGTGTATCTGCTGGCAGACGATGGTTTTCCCCGTATCAGAGTGGGCATAGGGGCTGAAAAGAAGGTTGACCTCATTAATTATGTTACCGGAGGCGTGACCAAAGCAGAAAAGGAGCTTTTGGAAGAGGCCCTTGTTAAAGCTGCCGATGCGGCTGCTGCCATAGTGGAAAAGGGCATCGAAAAGGCTATGAATGAATATAATGTAAGGCCGAAAAAGCAAAAGGAAAAAGAAAAGGACGAGGAAAAGGAGGACCCTGCAGGGGAATTGAAAAATGATTAATATTTCAGGCATTTCGGAGAGCCGCACAGCTCCTGCAGCCGCCTACCTTTGCCGACAAAAAGATCAGAGTATAATCATAGTCTCCACCGATGTGAGAGCTAAACGATTGGCACTTGATCTTTCTTTTTTTGTTAAAGACAGGGAAATCATGGTGCTGCCGGGAGAGGAACCTTTTTTCCTCCGCTACGACGCCAAAAACCATGATCAGATGATTGAAAGACTGAAAGCTCTTAAAGCCCTGCGCACCGGTCTGCCGGCAGTGGTAATCGCGCCGGTTTCCGCTGCCATAAAAAAGATGACCCCGCACCGTTTCTTTGAGGAAAGCACTCTCAGAATCACACGAGGTGAAGAAGTTGATCTTGAGAAGATAAAGTCTGACCTGGTGAAGATGGGCTACGAGCGTATGGAAATCGTTGACGGCAGAGGTCAGTTCAGCGTCCGCGGAGGTATTATCGATGTCTTTACACCTGACGGCGAGCATCCTTATCGGGTGGAGCTTTTCGGCACCGAGGTGGACTCCGTCAGAACCTTTGACGAGGATACACAGCGTTCTTTGGAAAATCTTAAATATATCGAAATCTATCCGGCGGAGCAGATAATGGCCTCTGAAGATATTTTCGTGAAAGCTTCGGAAAAACTTCGCAAAAGCTATACCAAGGCTGCTTCGGCAGCAGCATCAAAGGCAAAGCCTGAACTTGCGGCCGGGATAGAAAAAACAAGAGACGAGCTCTGTGATTACATTGAGAGAACTGCCAATCTGCAGCTCCTGGAAAACTATATACACTATTTCTATGAAGAGCCTGAATATCTGTGGGATTACATGCAGGAAGGCAAATTAATAATCGACGACCCGGACAGAATTTACGAGACACTGGAACTTCGGGACAGAGAGCAGAAGGAAGATTTTAAGGTGATGCTGCAAAGAGGCCAGGTCATCGGCTCCGACGCAGAGGGACTTTCGGACACCTATGACTTTATGAAGGCCTTCAGGCAGCCCGATGTGGCCGTATTCACTCCTTTTCCGAAGAAAGTGAGAGGAGCTGAAACTTTTGATAATGTATACAACCTTCAGAGCAGACAGGTTCTAAGCTTTGGCGGCAAGATGAATGTGCTGGAGTCAGAACTGAGGACCTATGTAAAGAAGGGATACAAGGTGACTATAGTCTGCTCTTCGGCGGAGAGGCTTTCCAATCTGCAGGAGTTTACGGAGAGAATCGGCCTTGAGGGCAAAATCGCTTTTGCCCGCGGCAGCCTCACGGCAGGCATAGATTTCCCGTCAGAAAAACTCTGCTGGATATGCGAAAACGACATTTTCGCCGGGCATAAGGCGGTGCGCCGAAAGAAAAAATTCAAGGATAAAGGACAGAAAATCCAGTCCTTCTCTGATATGCGCGAAGGCGATTATGTGGTACACGAAAACCACGGCATCGGCCGCTTCGTGGGAATCGAGCAGCTCTCGGTGGAGGGTGAAAAGAAGGACTACATCAAGATTAAATATGCAGGAAACGATATGCTTTATGTTCCCGTGGAGCAGATGGATATCGTGCAGAAATATATCGGCGCCGACGGCCACGCACCTAAGATCAACAAGCTTTCCGGCGGAGAATGGAAAGCAACCAAGGCTAGGGCCAAGGCGGCAATTGCAGTTATGGCAAAGGACCTCATCGATCTTTATGCCAAGAGAAAAATGGAAAAGGGCTATAGCTTCGGCCGGGACACCGTATGGCAGCGGGAGTTTGAGGACAGCTTTCCGTATCAGGAAACCGACGACCAGCTCAGGGCTATTGAGGAAATCAAAGCGGATATGGAAAAACCTTTCTCCATGGATAGGCTCCTCTGCGGTGATGTGGGCTTCGGCAAGACGGAGGTCGCAGCACGAGCTCTGTTTAAGTGCGTTGCGGACGGCAAGCAGGCGGCGGTGCTTGTGCCGACGACCATTCTGGCAAATCAGCACTACTACACACTGAAAGAGCGATTTGAAAACTTTCCGTTTAAGGTGGAGGTTCTCAGCAGGTTCAAGACTGCGGCTCAGCAGGCAGACATTCTGTCGCGGATGGAAAAGGGGCAGGTGGATCTTGTAATAGGCACCCACAGGCTTCTTTCATCTGATGTTAAGTTCAAGGATCTGGGGCTTCTGGTGGTTGACGAGGAGCAGCGTTTCGGCGTGGAGGCAAAAGAGGCAATCAAGAAACTTAAAACCAGCGTGGATGTGCTGACTCTGTCGGCAACACCTATCCCTCGTACACTTAACATGTCCCTTACGGGAATCAAGGATATGAGTCTCATCGAAGAACCCCCGGAGGAAAGGTATCCGGTGCAGACCTATGTACTGGAGCAGGACGATCAGCTGCTTAAAGAAGTCATAGAAAGAGAGCTTGACCGAGGCGGTCAGGTTTATGTGGTATTTAACAGGGTAAGAGGAATACAGCAGATCGCCGATAAGATTTCGGAACTGGTGCCGGAGGCCGCCGTTGCAGTTGGCCACGGACAGATGAATGAGCACGCCCTGGAAAATGTAATGCTCAGCTTCATAAACGGCGAAAGCAATGTGCTGGTGTCCACCACCATAGTGGAGTCGGGTCTTGACATACCTAACGCAAACACTATGGTAATACTTGATTCCGACCGCTACGGCCTGTCTCAGCTTTATCAGCTTCGCGGCCGCGTAGGGCGTTCCAACAGGCTGGCATACGCATACCTCATGTACCAGAAGGATAAGGTTCTCACCGAGGTTGCAGAAAAGCGCCTGCGCGCTATAAGAGAGTTCACAGAGTTCGGAGCAGGCTTTAAGGTTGCTATGCGTGACCTTGAAATACGCGGCGCAGGCAATCTTCTGGGTACCGAGCAAAGCGGCCACATGATGAATATCGGATATGAGCTTTACTGTAAGATGGTAGACGATGCCGTCCGGGCTCTGCAAGGTGAAATCGTCAACGAAAACAAGGAAGAAACTTCAGTTGAAATTCCGGTTTCGGCATATATACCTGAACGGTATATAGAAAACGAGACTCTTAAAATTGAGATGTACAAAAAGATTGCCGGGGTTCACAGCTGCGACGACGAGGACGAAATCATCGACGAGTTGCTGGACCGCTTCGGCGATGTGCCTCGTGAGACCGTAAACCTGGTTAAGCTTTCACATATCAGATATCTGGCAGAGGAAATGGCTGTCACGAGAATCCACCAGGTGAAGGAAGAAAGCCTGCC
>CALZFA010000089.1 GCA_945644815.1 uncultured Clostridia bacterium | reverse complement strand
AAGTAACATTGGAAGGAGACCAGAAGCTGACAGATTTATTCAAAGAAGGCGATGAAATTCAGGCCAAGGTAATCAAAACCGATGACGGTGACGGTGTCATTTTACTGTCAAAGAAGAAACTTGAAGTAAACGAACACTGGAACGAAATCACTGAAGCCCTCGAGAATAAGACTACCATCAATGTCAAGGTTGTCAAGCAGGTGAATGGTGGCGTAATCGCTGCTTATAAGGAAGTAACAGGTTTTATTCCGCTTTCACATCTGTCCGACAAGTATGTTGAAAACGCAGAAGAGTTTATCGGACAGGAACTGGAAGTAAGAGTTACGAGAGTTGATCAGAAGAGAGGCAGAGCGGTATTCTCCCATAAGGATGTACTTAGGGAAGAAAAACAGAAGAAGCTTGCGGAAGTGTGGAGCAATCTCCATGTTGACGACATCGTGGAAGGAAAGGTTATGAGATTTACCGACTATGGTGCATTCGTTGATCTTGGCGGAATTGACGGTTTATTACATATTTCGGAAATTTCATGGGGCAAGCTTAAACACCCTCAGGAAGTACTTAAAATTGGTGATATAGTTAAGGTTAAGATCTTATCAATGAACGAGGAAAAAGGCAAGATTTCATTAGGCTTAAAGCAGACTATGCCTGAACCTTGGTCGGTAATCGAAGAGAATTATCAGGTTGGACAAGTTGTTACAGGCAGGGTTGTTCAGATCAAGGAATATGGTGCTTTTATTGAGCTCGAACCGGGTCTTGACGGACTTGTGCATATTTCAGAGGTTGCGCACAAGAGAGTAAATGATATTTCTGAGGAACTTTCAATCGGACAGACTGTAGAAGCCAAGATTCTTGAAATCGACACAGAGAGAAAGAGAATCAGCCTGAGCATCAAGCAGACCCTGGCACCCGAAGCTGAAGAAGATTCATTATCTGAAAAGCTTGAAGATGCTGTTGAAGAAATAGCGGACAAGGTTGAAGATGCATTCGAAGACGTGGCTGATAAAGTTTCTGACTTGATCGATAAGGCTTCTGACAAGGTTGAAGATCTTGTTGACAAAATCAAGGATGACGACGAAAAAGACGAAGAGTAAGAACTGAATACGGAGTATGATTCTATGACGGGGACTGTCGCATTGTGCGGCAGTCTTTTTGGATTTTGAGCCTATATTTCTATGGATAAATGCACAAATTCAACCTAAGCAGTTGACACCGAGAGATCCAGATTATATAATATCTGTGTCAGCAGAAGCTGAAATATGGACACAGAAGTGTTTTGATGACGTTATTTGATACTTACCGATTTTTTATGATGCCAGGAAGGTATGCATTTTCTCAGAAGGGAGATTGTGTATATCTTTTTTTATTTACATAAGTTCAAATACGAGAAAAAAATAATTATAATTTAAGGAGGATTAACAAATGGCATGCTTTTTAGTACCTGCTGCTGAAGCGGTAATAACGACCGTTGTATATTATGGCATGAAATCAAAGGGAAAAAACCCTAAGCAAATGAATGTTCAGTATGATAGGACTCAGTTCAACTGCGATAAAAAATCAGAGGAAACTGAAAAGGTTTCTTTTGCCAAAAAACTGAAGTGGCTTAACAATATGCTTTGGGGTGGTTCTGCTCTCTTAGCTTTCGAACATGTATGGCACGGTGAAGTGGTTCCATGGTTCCCGTTCCTCACCAATGCGGCAAATTCTGCCGATGCCGCCGAGATGCTGCATGAGATGTCCACTGCCGGGGTATCCATGGCTGTGGTTATTTCCGCGGTATGGCTTGGAATGGTGGCTGTTTCATCTGTTATTGAGAAGAGGACGCCTAAGGCACAGCCTTCTGAAGGTTAAAGGAGTTTAATAAATGACATTGCTTACTACTGTTTTTGCAGCAATCATTTGCACGATTGTCTGGTATAACAGTTCTAAGGCCAGAGAACTCAAAATCGGAGTCCTGTGCCTTATGTACTGGGGCGCTTCACTGATGTGGCTTATAGATGCTGTATTTGAATATGCAGAGCTTCACGAGGAATTCTTTACTCCGGCACCATTAGATATGCTTAACGATTTATATCTGGGACTTTCCGTCGCAGCGCTGGGATTGATTATCTGGCTGGTAATTGTGCTTTATAAAGACCCTAAGGGTGTTGTAAAAAGCGTCTTATTTCATAAAAAGAACTGATTTTCAGAATGTTAAGGAGGGCATAAAGCCCTCTTTTTTATATCAGATAATACTTCATACATATGTCAACATTATTTAACATTTCATGTTAAAAACAAGAGCTTTATTTCCTGCGCATGCAGTAATATAATAAAGCTGTAGGGAGGTATGAAAAGTATGATTGATATGAATATAAAACATTTCCGCAAACACATAGGGCTTACTCAGGAGCAGCTTGCAGAGCAGCTTTCCGTTACCCGTCAGACTTTGGCAAAGTGGGAAAACGGCGAAGCCTCTCCCAGTATAGATGACTGCATCAAGATGGCAGAAATCTTCGACGTGACAGTAAACGATCTGGCAGCAGATATGACGGAGGAGGAGCTGAACTTAGTTGCTCCAAAAGGAAAGCATATATTCGGCATTGTAACAGTAGGTGAGAGAGGGCAGATTGTAATTCCCAAGGATGCCAGAGAAGTTTTTCGAATAAAGTCCGGCGACAAGCTTCTGGTGATGGGAGATGAGGAACAGGGAATCGCTATTGTCAAGACTGATGCTTTCCAAAGCTTTGCTTCCTTTATTCTTGATGCACTGAAGAAGAAAGGAGAGCTGTAGCCATGAATGCCATAGAGATAAAAGAACTTCACAAGAATTTCGGCGCCAAGGAAGCCGTCAAAGGTCTCAACCTTGACATTAAACAGCACGAGCTCTTCGGTCTTTTAGGTGTAAACGGTGCCGGCAAAACCACCACAATCAGGATGATATGCTGCCTGCTGAAGCCAACATCGGGAGATATTATGGTAGAGGGCAAAAGCATCAATAATCCGGATATGGAGATGGAAATAAAAAGAATGATAAACCTTTCTCCGCAGGAAACAACCATAGCCGACGGACTTACCGTAAAGGAAAATCTGCAGCTGATGGCAGGGCTTTACGGGCTTGAAGCTGACAAGGCTGAGGCTAATGTAGAAAGAATTATAAAGGACTTTGACCTTTCAGAAATTGCGGGAGACATGGCAAAGACCCTTTCCGGCGGCTGGCAGAGAAGGCTGAGCATAGCAATGGCGCTCGTGACAGAGCCTGAAATACTTTTCCTGGACGAACCTACGCTGGGACTTGATGTAATAGCAAGGCGTGAGCTTTGGGACACAATAAGAGCACTTAAGCAGAAGATGACTATCGTGCTGACAACTCACTACCTTGAGGAAGCTGAAGCATTATGCGACAGGATTGCCGTTATGAGCAAGGGCAGCTTGATGGCTTTAGGGACTGCGGCAGAACTGAAAGCGGAAGCGGGAACGGACAATTTTGAAGATGCTTTCATAAAGCTGGCAGGGAGAAAGGAGCGTGAGGAGGATGCCTAAGATTAAAGTCTTTGCGGTGAGAAATGCCAAAGAAATTTTGAGAGACCCTCTGAGCTACATATTCGCTCTGGGCTTTCCTGTGGTGATGCTCATTATAATGACCGCAGTAAACAGCAGCATTCCTGAAGAAGCTGGACTGGAAATATTTGAACTGAGAAACCTTGCGCCGGGAGTGGCACTCTTTGGCTTTACATTTGTTATGCTCTTCACATCGATTCTTATGGCAAAGGACAGATGCGGACGTTTTCTCGGAAGGCTGTATGCGGCGCCAATGAGGCCTTCACAGTTTATAATAGGATATATTGCTCCCATACTGGCGCTGGGAGTACTTCAGTGCCTCATAACCTATGCTGCAGCTTTGATAATCGGCTTTATCACCGGGGAAAATCTAAGCATTGGAGGAATGGTTTTATCTATAATTCTTCTCATTCCTTGCCTGCTTATGTTCATAAGTCTGGGGCTGCTTTTGGGTGGTATTTTCAACGACAAGGCGGCTCCCGGTATATGTTCCATACTCATTACAGTGGCTACAATTCTGGGCGGTGTATGGATGGACATAAAATCAGTAGGCGGCGGATTGTTCAAGGTTGCTGAGATTCTCCCGTTCTTTCCGGCTGTCGAGTTGGCAAGGGGAGCGGTAAATGGCAGCAGTGACGGTACCATGGGATATTTCATAATTACTCTGGTATACGGGTTGGCGGCACTTATTGGGGCCGTTGCGATTTTTAGGAAAAATATGAGAAAAATATAGAATATAATCCTTTAATGTGGTAAAATAATCTCCGTTAACATAAAAAAGGAGATATGGAGATTTTATGGAACTGTTAAAAGGAAAACCTGTTGCTGATAAAATAAATGAGCAGACGGCTGCAATGGCAGAAGAGCTGATTTCAAAGGGCGTGGTGCCCACTCTGGCCATTCTGAGGGTGGGAAACAACCCAAGCGACATCGCTTACGAGGATAGCTCTGTAAAAAAGGCAAAAAGCCTTGGGGTGCATGTGGAGAAATATATAATGGATGCAAAGTCCGACGAGTCAGATGTCCTTGATGTTCTGAGAGTTATTAATGAGGATGATAGTATTGACGGAATCCTTATGTTCAGGCCTCTTCCTGAGAGTATGGATGAAGAAAAGATTCGCAATCATCTTTTAGCGTCAAAGGATGTGGACGGAATAACTGATACGGCTCTTGGCGGAATCTTCACCGGAAGCATCAGCGGATTTCCTCCGTGCACCGCAGAGGCTGCAATGGCTATTCTTAAATACTACGGTATTGAGCTTTCGGGAAAGAAAGCAGTGGTTATCGGCAGAAGCCTTGTGGTCGGAAAGCCTGTCGCTATGATGCTTATGGCGGAACACGCAACGGTAACTGTATGTCACAGCAGAACGTCTAAAGAAGACCTCAAGGCCTCCTGCCTTGACGCAGACATAATAATTTGTGCCGCAGGAAAGGCAAACACATTGACTGCAGACTGCGTTAACGGAAAACAGGTTGTTATAGATGTGGGAATTAATTTTGATAAAGAGGGAAAGATGTGCGG
>CALZFA010000088.1 GCA_945644815.1 uncultured Clostridia bacterium | reverse complement strand
ATTTTTGATTTTCTGAGTTCTTTTCTGTTGTCTGACATATAATTAATCTCCAATTGCCTCTTGTTTCGGCATAATCCCCACAAAAAAGCAAGAAAAGTACGATTTACTGGGGGAATTATTGCGATTTAGAGCGATTTTCATCGTATTTTAACCCATATATGGTAAATTACTACAAAAATCCCCCAGTGAATCGGCTTTTTTTGATCGTTTTCGTGGGTAATACCATGTAGGGGTATTCCATCACCTCTAAAGTCCCACAGCCTAAATCACAGCTAAAGCACAGCCGCAGCAATTTCCTCTGCCTCTTCATCCTTCATATACGGGATTTCGGCCGCCATCTGCAGCATCATAACAACACCCCGTTTTATGCCCATGGATCTTGCTGCCGGATGTGCGATCAGATTTATCATCTGAATTTTGTCGTATCTGCACACAGTCCAGTTTTTGGCAAAGCATCCCTGCATCAGCACTAATGCTTTTTCCCCTGTCTTCCAGCCTGCAGAGACATGAGAAAGGACGTAGAGCAGTATTATGAAGCCAAGCAGTGCGCAGGCACATAAAGCTGCTATCCAACCGTGAACATCAGTCCATGTTGTCACAGCTGCAGCAGTTCCGCCAATCAAAATTATCCACTTGACAGACTTGACTGCTCTCACAGCAATTCCCCTTCTGTCCTCTGCAATCACATCGCTCATTATGCTCTCGCCCATAAATTCAGGTATAAGCACCTCCAGCCGCCGCATCATCTCTTCTTGGGATAAGGCCATGGTCAGATTGGAAAGCTCGGTGCTGTCATCGCCTACTCCTACGGTAACTATCTTGGCCTGGTACTTCTTAAATATCCTTGAAAGAGTCGGCTGCAGGATCTGCAGCGCGGATATTTTGTCAACCGGGATAGTATAGCTTTTCAGCTTGAGCAAACCATATCTGAGATGCAGGTCGTCGCCGTCTCTATATACACTGAAATTGTAGTAAGTTATATACTTTTTTACCAGTCCGTAGGCGGCGCTGACAAAGATAAGAAGGATAGGTATCACTGCACCTGCGTGTTCCAAAAGGGCTCCCGGCTCATAATATTCCGAGGTTCTGTACCATACTGAGCCGACAATACCGCTTATTACCACGAGCAGATTAAAAATGCTCACGGAGTAAAAGCTGTGTTTGACCATATCCCATGCACCGTAAGAAAAACCCGTTCCGCTTTTCACTATATTCTCCGGGATAGTTTCCGGTCTTATATCTTCACTCAGGTTTTCCTCAGTAGCGGTACCCTTGACCTGATTCATCCGGCTGATAACCGCCTGCCTGAATGCGATAGCCTTGTCTTCTCTGAAAACCAGAGAAACATCAGTCTCATCGGCTGTAGTCATGCTGTTGGTATCCATCTTTATTCTTGCAGTGCCTACTATACGCTCGAAAAGATTTCTCTCCACGTTTACTGCAGAAAGGTTCTCAACGGCAATGGTGTTGTGAATCCTGTTCAAGGTATTTCTTTCTATTATGATAAGGTTGCCGTCAAGGGTTACCCAGGTTTTTCTCCATCTGAGCAACTGAAACAAAAGCACCGCTGCCGTAACAGCCAGCACAACCGCAAGTCCCCAGATGCCGCCCTGTGCCAGAGCCTGCCTGATACCCGAACTTTTCATATCCCTTGCTATATCGATAATAGTGTCTATCTGATTGAAGAGAGCGATGGCGATAACGGCCCAGAACTTCCACAGACTCTCAAAAATAGATGAGAAATGACAGCGAAGTCTGATTTTTTCCGAATTATTTCCCTCCGTCATAGCTGTTTCCGCCTTTCCTCTGCTGCAATTTCATTTATCTTATCCTTGAGATTTTCTGCAATTTGAGCAGCTTCCCCGTCAGTAAGGAATTTGATGGTACCGTCTCCCCCTGCAGTGGTCACCTTTACAGAGGAAAGCTTGAAGATTCTGTCTACAGGGCCTTGGGAAACCTGCAGCTTGTGCAGTCTTTCCATGGGGATTATGGTTTCTTTAATCCAGAATATTCCCTCACGCACTCTGATTCCTTCACTGTCTATTATGTATCTGTATCTTTCATAGCGAATTTTCGGTATGAAAATACTGCAAAGAACCGCTATGACGAGAAATCCGGCACCGGTAAGCAGACAGGCTGTACGGGCACTTTCCCAGAGTATAAAAAAATCAGCGGTAAGCACCATCGATAAAAGAACTGCATCCTTGATAATCTCATTGACCCTCATGCACTTTTGGGCTTTCGGGTCTAACTTCACATAGTCCATATCTGTTATTCTCCACTATTTATTCATAACAAAAATCACCTTATAATTATTATAATTGAAAAAGCCGGGATGCAGATCTCGATTCAACAAAATCGATCTCTCCCGGCTTTGATTATACAACAAAACATTTATTAAAACAAACAGTTATTATATCCGAAACCATTTCTATATATATCTCATCAATATGTATGCAGTAGAGATTCCCAGCACAATTACGCTGGCGGGAACCATGAACTTGCAGTATTGTCCCCATGTTACCTTATGTCCGTGTTTATTTGCCACAGCAAGCCCTACTACGTTAGCAGATGCTCCTATAGGTGTTGCACTGCCTCCTATATCTGTTCCTATGGCAAGAGACCATGCCAGTACGGGCAGAGGAATTCCCTGAGATGCTGCAAGCGTCTTTATTACCGGTATCATAGTAGCAGCGAAAGGGATATTGTCCACAAAAGCACTGGCAATGCCGGAAAACCATACTATTATTCCAATCATGAGCGTCATATTCCCATGACTGATTTTGCCAATAAACTCCGCAATTATGTTAAGTACACCTGTCTGCTCAAGTCCGGCCACAACTATAAAAAGTCCGGTAAAGAACAGCAGTGTTTTATAGTCGACCTTTTTCAGAATTTCAGGAATATGCTTTGCCGCAGTGATAAGCGTAACCAGAGCTATGAAAGCGCCAATAAATGCCACGGTAAGCCCCGTCTGCGCGTGTGTAATCAAAAGAGCTACAGCGATAATGAATATGACGGTACTGGCAAAAAAGCCTTTCTTGTCTGTAATAGTCACAGGAGGGCGGTTCGAATCAAATGCAACCACGCCTGTTACTACAGTGCCTGTCTTGCGTCTTAGCCTTTCCTTCCTGCTCACATGAGGCTTGTGGGAAAGCTCTTTGTGAAAACAGAAAAAGAAAAATGCTATGATAAATATCATGGATATGCCTGCTGCGGCTCCGGTATTGGTAAGGAAGTCCATGAAAGAGTATCCCAGTGATGTTCCAATGATAATATTCGGCGGGTCTCCGCACATTGTGGCTGACCCTCCCAGATTGGCACAGAATATCTCAGCCATAATCACCGGTACAGGGTTAAAGTCAACAATAGCACTGAGTTCTACCGTCACGGCAGCAAGAAACAGAATTACGGTAATGCTGTCTATAAACATGGAAAGAACACCCGATACTATCATAAAGGCTATTAGAATGGGAATCGGTTTATATCTTACCAGCTTAGCAATAGCCATGCAGAGCCATCTGAAAAATCCTACTCTGGCCATTCCCTCAACCATTATCATCATTCCCAATATAAAAATAATTGTTGACCAGTTGATTCCGCCTGAGCTCTCAGAACTCTGCCCCGCATGATACCAGAAATCAAGTGTAAAGATGGAGCCCAGATTGAGGGTTTCCCAAACAGCGTCTCTGCTCTTCATTATTATTCCGAACACAATCACTAAAGTTGCCGCTCCACAGGAAAGAGTAACGACGTGTCTCTCTATTTTATCGAGAACTATCATTCCGAACATTATTATAAAAATTGATGCAGCAGCGATTTGCGCTATCATTTAAATACCTCCCGCTTCTCCTTGTATTTTTTCCATTTTTTATGATAACAAGAAATATACCAAGAAATTATAACAGAACTTTGGTCTTTATGTCATCAGTAACATGTTCCTTAACACATTCTTAACAATTTTATGAACACCTTAATTTCAGCTGAGAAAATAAGATAAAAAACAGAGAGTCGGAGCTCTCTGAAAAAAAACGTCTTATAATTTACTCCTCCTCTGTCAGGGCTGCCGATATTTTCTCTCCCCTCAGCACCTGAGCCACCTGTATTCTGTTGGCTGCTCCCAGCTTTCTGTAAAGGTTTGAGGCATGAACCTTAATAGTGTTGGGAGAAAGATAGAGAGTGGCAGCAATCTCTTTATTATTTTTACCTTGGAAAATCAGTTCCGCTATTTCCCTCTCCCTTTTGGAAAGGTTAAAACTATCCATAATGCCTGACAGTCTTTCCTCCGGACTGCCGACCCGCTGTATATCATTCCTCTCGTCCACTACGCAGGAGCGCCATACAAAAATAAAGTTTACAATGTTGAATACAAGCCAGAAAGCCACATATATTTCTTTATCGTACCCGATAAAGTCGTGCCTGGTTCTGGAATCTACTATGCTTGCTGTTGAAATTACACATAAAAGCACACATACCACATTGTAGATAAGCATATATATATCTGTTATCTTGTGGTTAATTTTCTGTCTGTCTGCTCTTCCCCGGCTCCAAAAACGCAGTCCGAATACGGCAAGAAGTGCGACCGGTATAAAATTAAAGGCTATCATACTTACTACATAGACGGTTTCGCTTTTGTACAGGGGTCCTAAGGTATATATACTGTCTGCATATAATATTATCATTGCCACTATTACAAAAACTGTGTCCAGCCAGCGAGGATTCTGTGAGCAGGCATAATCCCTTTCCATGCATATCATGGCATAGGCAATTCCTATTTCAAACATGTTTTCGGTTACATATATCCACGCGATACCGTCAGGACTTATCGCTTCCTTTAGATAGAGAATAAGAAAATCACACACATTATACAGCAGAACAAGAAGCAGAAAGGCTGTTGTGCTTTTCCATTTCAGCATTCTGCTTGTGGATGTCAGATTTTTTACTCTTATAGCCACATGTACTGTGAAACATGCAATGCTAATGAGTAATGTAAGTATGTATCCCAATTCTATAATGGTTTCCATTTTATCTTCCCTTCTGTACAGTTAGGGTTGTATTTATAATTATATTATATTGGCAAACTAACTTTTTTTCCAATGTTTTTACTCAGATATTACTATTTTTTACAGTGTTTTAACAACCTGATTCAAAAGTAACAAAACATCATAAACCGGAAAAAGCCGAACTGTCGCTCGGCTTTTCCGGTCTTTATTTATTTAAGCTATAATATATTAAGGAGAACTTTGATTTAAGCCTCCATAGCTTTTAAAGCAGCTTCTTTTTCAGCTTCTCTTTCTTCTAAGATTCTTGCATATTCTTCGTCTG
>CALZFA010000087.1 GCA_945644815.1 uncultured Clostridia bacterium | reverse complement strand
ATAAGAGAGAAGTTCCCGAAAGTGCCTATCATTGCAACGGGCGGACCTACTGCAGATTCCATTCTTGCTACCATCGAAGCCGGCGCTGAATGTATCAGTTATACACCGCCTTCGACAGCCGAAATTTTTGCTGATATTATGAAAAGCTATCGCGAAGAGGAAGATGTATCACTGCCTGCAGAGGAGCAGGTCACAATACTGGATGCAATGGAAAATATTTAGTACGGGTTGGATATTTAAGGCATCTGGTTGGTGCGATGCAGAAACTGTTTTCGGCTGAAAGCTTTCCTTTGATGGGAGTCTTCAAATAGTACCTGAAAAGGAGAAAAAATGTTCGACTTTGGATTAAGAATACGGCAGCTTCGTGAAAGAAATAAAATGTCACAGGAAGAATTGGGAAGAAGAGTAGGAAGAAGTAAATCTGTCATCAGCAGCTATGAAAATAATATTAAAATACCACCATTGGATGTTTTAGTGGAAATTGCGCTGGTATTTAATGTGTCTCTTGATTATCTGGTTGGTATTGATAAAAAGGAGATGATTTCTGCAAACGGTCTGTCAGTAAGGCAGAGAACAGTGATAGAAAATATTATTACAGTTTTTAAGGATAAAACCCCCAAGAAAGAGGGTTTGTCTGAGCGGCAGTTAGACATACTTAATGTGCTGATGCAGGAGTTTACAAAACATAATTAAGATAGTTAAAGTTCCAGGGGAAAACACATTTCTTCTGAGGTTTGCCGGCTGAGCAACATCTGATCGGCATAAAGCCGAAAAAACCGCCTGCTCTATCAGGCAGGCGGCCAAAAATTTGCAAGATTTGATAACAGGTATACCATACATTATCGAAGATGGCCGACCAACGGTATCATAAATTTAAAGTCTAAACAATCTTAGTAGTCCAGTCCTCCACATTCCAGACATCGGTGACGAAGTCTTCATAGAAGGACGGGTCGTGGGAAACCAACAGTACAGTACCCGGGTATTCGGTTAGAGCGCGCTTCAGTTCGTCCTTTGCGTCCACATCAAGGTGATTGGTAGGTTCGTCAAGAACAAGCCAGTTGTGCTCTCTGTTCATGACGATAGCAAGTCTTACCTTGGCGTTTTCGCCGCCGCTTAAAACTCTCATCTGACTGGTGATGTGCTCGTTGGTCAGGCCGCATTTGGCAAGGCACAGACGGACCTCCCGGTTTTCCATGGAAGGAAACTCTGCCCAAAATGTGTCAAGAGCTGTGACGCTTGAATCTCTGTCCGCTTCCTGCTCAAAGTAGCCCGGAAAAAGGTAATCCCCAAGGTGTGTTTCTCCGCTGATTGGAGAAAGCTTGCCGAGGATGGTCTTGAGCAAGGTGGTCTTTCCCAGTCCGTTGGTACCTACTATGGCAATCTTCTGACCTCTTTCCAAAGTAAAGGAAACAGGTTTGGTCAGAGGATTATCCTTGTCGTAACCCAAAACCAGATCTTTAGCTTCCACTATGAAGCGGCTGGGCGTCCTTGCCATGAGGAAGTTAAATTCCGGCTTAATCTTTTCTGTAGGACGCTCTAAAATTTCCATTTTGTCAAGCTGCTTCTGGCGGGAGTTGGCCATGCCGCGGGTAGCTACACGGGCCTTGTTGCGGGCAATAAAATCTTCCAGCTTTTCAATTTCCGCCTGCTGGCGTTCGTATGCCCGCTGTTCCTGAGCCTTCTGAATATCGTACATGCGCAGGAAGTTGTTGTAATCTCCGGTGTAGCGTGTCAGATTGCCGCCGTCAAGGTTGTAGATTACATTTACTACGGAATTGAGAAATTCCATGTCGTGGGATACCAGGATAAAGGCGTTTTCGTACTCCTGAAGAAATCTGGTAAGCCAGACGATGTGTTCATAATCCAGATAGTTTGTGGGCTCGTCCAGAATAAGTATGGATGGGTTTTCCAGAAGAAGCTTGACCAGAAGCACTTTGGTTCTCTGCCCGCCGGAAAGGTCGGACACATCCTTGTCAAGCCCGATGTCGCGAAGTCCCAGGCCTCCGGCAACTTCTTCTATCTTTGCATCCAGCTGATAAAAACCGCTGTACTCTAAAATCTGCTGGATTTCTCCCGCATCCTCCATCATTTCGTTCATGGCTTCCTCCGATTGAGCATTGGCCATATCCTCGTAAAGCTTGAGCATTTCCTCTTCCAGCTCGTACATGTGGTTAAAAGCTGTTCTGAGCACCTCCCTTATGGTGGTGCCTTTTTTTAATGCGGAATGCTGATCAAGATATCCAACAGTTACATGGCGTGACCATGTTATCTTGCCTTCGTCAGGCATAATCTTTCCTGTAATAATATTTAAAAAAGTGGATTTGCCTTCGCCGTTGGCGCCGATCAGTCCGATGTGTTCGCCCTTAAGCAGGCGAAAAGACGCGTCTTCTAAGATCTGACGCGCCCCGAAACCGTGGGTTACTTTTTCAACTGTAAGTAAACTCATTTATAGTTTTATCTCCTTAAAATCAGTAAAATCCGGTCAATACTTTTAACAGAGACGTTTGTCGGATTTCTTTGCCAGACGGTCGCCTACGCTTTGGAAAATCTGCACAATGACAATCAGCAGGATAACGGCCATAATCATTATCAGAGTCTTATAGCGGTAGTAACCGTAGTTAATGGCAATTTTACCGAGGCCCCCGCCTCCAATAATGCCGCTCATGGCAGAGTAGCCTAAAATGGTTGTGATGCCGATGGTAGCATTCGAAATCAGTGACGGTACGCTTTCCGGAATTAGAACTTTAACAATAATCTGCAATGGGGACGCTCCCATGCTTTGAGCCGCCTCAATAATATCCGGATTCACTTCACGAAAACTGCTTTCCGCAAGCCTTGCCACAAAAGGGAAAGCTGCAATAACCAGGGGAACAATTGAAGCAACGGTTCCGACGGTGGTTCCGACGATGGCTCTGGTAAGTGGAATCACCATGATCATCAGAATCAGAAAAGGTATGGAGCGCAGCAGATTTATCAGCACATTTAGTACTGACATTACAGGTTTAGGGAGAGGCAGAATGCCGTTTTTGTCTCCCGTGGCAAGAAGCACTCCCAGAGGCAGACCGATGACGATAGCGAAAGCAGTCGCCAAGATTGTCACATATACTGTTTCCCAGAGGGCAAGAGGAAATTCGTTTTGAAGTACGATAAGAGCCTCATTGACCTTTTCCGGTGAAAAAACTTTATCTAACATGGTCTGTCACCTCCTCTACTATAACATCACCTACGCTGCTGAAATATTCCATAGCCTCTTTAACCTTTTCAGGTCCGCCTGAGATACCTAAAATCATGTTTCCATAGGATTTGCCTTCGATTGTCTTGGTGTTTGCCGAAAGAATATTTGCGGCGATATGCTTATCCATTGCAAGCTGTGCAATCATCGGTGTGTTGGTTGCTCCCTCACCGTTGAAAACAAGCCTTATGTGAGCTTCGCCGTCCTGAATAGGCAGAGTTTCAGCTATGCCGTCAGGGAACACCAGCCTTTTGGCCGCTGCAGACTGAGGACGAGAGAAAACGTCTGAAACAGGGCCTTTCTCTACTACAACGCCGTGGTCGAGAATGGCAACTTTATTGCAAATTTCTTCAACTACGCTCATCTGATGTGTAATGATAATTACCGTAATACCAAGTTTCTGATTGATTTCCCTGATAAGCTGTAGAACTGAATGGGTGGTTTTCGGGTCAAGAGCGCTGGTAGCCTCGTCACACAGGAGAACCTTCGGATCTGTTGCCAGGGCTCTTGCAATTGCAATTCTCTGTTGCTGTCCTCCGGACAGCTGGGCAGGATATGCGTTAGCCTTATCGGGGAGACCCACTACTTCCAGAAGCTCCAGCGCCCGTTTTTTCGCTTCTGCTTTGCCTACTCCGGCCAGTTCCAGCGGAAAGCATATATTTTTCAGACAGGTCCGCTGCATAAGCAGGTTGAAGCTTTGGAAAATCATAGTGATGTTTCTGCGAATCTTACGAAGTTCAGGGTCTGAAAGACTGCCAAGGTCAACTCCGTCTACAAGAACAGAGCCCTCAGTAGGTCTTTCCAGCATATTAATACATCGCACCAGGGTGCTTTTGCCTGCGCCGCTCATGCCGATTATACCGTAAATGTCCCCATCATTTATGGTGATGGAGACATTTTTTAGTGCTTCTACGGTGTTGTCGGCAGAGGGAAAGGTTTTGGAAAGGTTTTTAATTTCAATCACTTTTAATCCCTCCGGTCGTTTTCTTACTCACTATTATAAACGACTATTTTAATGCGTCAAGTGTAGTCTGCTTGCCGCCGTACAGTCCCAGCGGTTCAACGTGGATAACTGCAACTGATACGATGTGTGTTCCGTTTTGTGCATTGAAGTCATCAAGGTAAGGAACGTGCTGGAAGTAGTTAGCATCGATTTCTCCGCTTTCTACTACGTTGTTTGGCTGTACGTAGTCGGTGAATTCCTTAATTGTAAGAGTGATGTCTTTTTCTGCAAGGATTTCCTTAGCTACTGCAAGAACTTCTGCGTGTGGTGAAGGAGTGGCTGCAACTGTGATTTCTGTTCCTGCAAGGGATGCATAGTCAAGGTCAGGATCAAATCCGTCACCAGGGTTTTCAACTGTGCTGATAACAGCTCCGCCGTAAGTTTCTGCGATGAAATCTGCAACCTTCTGGCTCGTAAGTGCTGCTACTAGGGCTTTAATCTTAGGTTCGTTTTCATTTCCTTCCTTAACTGCAAGGATGTTGCCGTATGCTGATGATGAACCTTCGATTAACAGTGAATCTTCTACAGGATTAAGTCCTGCAGGGAGTGCATAGTTGGAGTTGATTATTGCGTAGTCAACGTCCTGAAGTACATTTGGAAGCTGTGCTGCTTCTACTTCCTTGAACTCGATGTTCTTAGGATTTTCTGCAATATCCTGAATTGTAGCTGTGATGCCTGCTCCATCCTTTAATGTGATGATGCCGTTGTCCTGAAGAAGAAGAAGGGCTCTTGCTTCATTGGTGGTATCGTTTGGAATTGCAATCTGGATAGCTTCATCAGAGCCGCCGCAGCCTGTAAGGCCGATTGCAAATGTAAAAATCAGTACAAGTGATAAGATTGTGGTAATAGTTTTTTTCATTTTGGTTTCCTCCTAAGTTATAGTTTTGTTTAAGTGTTTGATTTTGGATTTTCAAGTGCAGACTCTCTTGTGACCTAAGCGGTATCTTATAACCGGTATTGCTTAAGTATAAAAAAAGGAGAGTCTCAAATGAACTCTCCTTGTAATTAACCTTTTGATAATGCCCTCTTATAAGCAAGGCTCAATATTCATGACGGAAAGCGCATTTGAAAGATTTTCACAGCAAAACATGCACATGCTGCACATGCACATACCCATCATCTTCATTACGATT
>CALZFA010000086.1 GCA_945644815.1 uncultured Clostridia bacterium | reverse complement strand
TGCCGTTCATCATCTTCTTGCCCTGCACATGTGTTGAGTTTACATTTCCGTAGATATCCACTTCCAGTGCCGTATTCATTGCGATAAGACCGAGACGGTGGGCAACTTCCACAGAATTGGAAATCTCCTGAGGACGGAATATGATGTGATCTTTATAAAAGTCAATGTCATCGAAGAAAGCTTCCTGTGCTTCCGGAGAAGGCGCAAGGGCAGTACAGGACGCAACGCTGGCTTTGCCGCATTTTACAAGATCCATCATAGAGTCCTGAATAACTTCAGTGTAACAGGTCAGGTTTTCAAATTCCGAGTCGCGAAGTCCGTACAGAACGGCATTGGCAACGGAGCCTACACCCGACTGGATAGGAAGCAGTGATTTGCCCATACGCCCTGCAGCCACTTCGTTTTCAAGGAATTTTATGATATTCTGCCCTATTTTCTTTGAATCCTCTGATATGGCGGCAAGAGGCCTTGTGAGGTCGCTCTTGTCAGAGATAACGATTGCCTTGATTTTATCCCAGCCGCACTTTATGTAAGGTGTACCGATGCGGTCCCCTGCATGAGTAAGCGGAATCGGCTTTCTGCAAGGCGGCTTTTCCTGCATATAAACATCCGCCATACCTTCCAGAGCGAGGGGTTTAGCCATGGCAATTTCAACTATAACGGTATCAGCCTCAGCAACATAGGTAGGAGTATTGCCCACGGAAGTTGTCGGAATCAGATTTCCCTCTTCTGTGATAGCCAGTGCTTCAACCAGCGCAACATCGGGTTTCTTTACATGACCGCCTGATACAAACTCAGGGGAACGGCCCAGGTGCATGTCAATATAATCTACGTTTCCTGCATTGATGGATTTTCTCAGAGAAGAATTTGTCTGATAAGGAATTCTCTTTCTGATGACACCTGCCTCTGTTAATTCTGTATCCACTTCAGGGCCTACTGAGGCACCGGAGTAAAGATCTATTTTTACGGTTCTTCCGGCTTTTGCCTGCTCCGCAAGTGCATGAGTAACTACCTTGGGATAACCGGCATTGGTGAAACCGCTGATACCGACAGCCATACCGTCTTTTATGAGCATGGCGGCCCGGTCTGCATCCATGATAAGTCCTTCTGCTCTTTCACTTCTTAATCTTTCTTTCATCTGCGGCTCTATCGTCATAATTTGTTCCCTCCCCGTGCGCGAGCTTTTTACAAGCGTATTCTGCCATAATTATATCTGCTGGACAAAAAAACCGCAAGGACGAACATTGCATTATTTTTGCACATAGCGCTTAAGATTGTACTTAGATTTTACTTGCCTATTACACCGTCCGAAAGTATAATAAAATGTAGAGGAGGATTTATCCTATGAGAAAAACTAAGATAGTATGTACATTGGGTCCCGCATCCGGCAGTGCGGAGGTAATGAAAAAAATGCTCAAGGCCGGGATGAACGTGGCAAGACTTAATTTTTCCCACGGAGACCATAAGGGACACGGTGAAGCTATAGATATGTTCAGAAGTGTGAGAGATTCACTGGGCGTTCCGGCTGCAGTCATGCTTGATACCAAGGGCCCGGAGGTAAGAACGGGCAATTTTGAGGGCGGAAAGGCAGAGCTTACAGATGGTCAGACTTTTATTCTGACAACAAAAGATATCGAGGGCAACAGCAGCGTTTCGGCTGTCACATACAAAAATCTGCCTCGAGAACTGAAAGCCGGTGATAAGGTGCTCATTGACGACGGCAGAATCAGACTCCTAGTTATGAAAACAACTGAAGATGAGATTCACTGCAGGGTGGAGCACGGCGGCACAGTGAGCAATCACAAGGGAATAAATGTTCCAAACGCGGCGCTTAAAATGGAATATCTCAGCGAAAAAGACAAAGAGGACCTTCTCTTCGGCATTGAAAAGGACGTGGACTATGTGGCGGCATCCTTTGTGAGAAAGGCAGAGGATGTGGGAATTCTCAGGGGTTTCCTGGACGCTCACGGAGGCAGAGATATAAAGATTATATCAAAGATTGAAAATATTGAAGGAATAGAGAATTTTGAAGAAATCCTGGATCTTTCCGACGGAATTATGGTTGCAAGAGGAGATATGGGTGTAGAGGTGGATTTTGAGAGGCTGCCGGGGCTCCAGAAACGTTTTATAAAGCGTTGTCAGCAGAGCGGCAAAATTGTCATTACGGCAACTCAGATGTTGGAATCCATGATAACCAGTCCTGTGCCCACAAGAGCAGAAATCACAGACGTTGCCAACGCCGTATTTGATGGTACCTCGGCAGTAATGCTGTCAGGAGAAAGCGCCATGGGGCAATATCCTGCAGAGGCAGTGGCTGCCATGGCCAAAATAGCAAGTCAGGCAGAAAAGGACGATCCCAGATTCATACCGGGAAACAATGTATGGCATGAGATGGATGCCGATGATACTACCAATGCCGTAGGTCATGCTGCCTGCACACTGGCCAAAGACATCAAGGCAGAGGCTATAATTGCAATTACAAAGACGGGCTACACCGCCACAAGGATGAGCAAATTCAGACCGGCAACCAGGATCATTGCGGCCACACCTGATGAAAAGACTTACCATCAGGCGGCCCTTCAGTGGGGAGTAACCCCAATATTTGTGGAAAATCAGAGAGACCTGGAGGTGCTTATCGCCAGGTGCATGGAAGAAAGTAAGAAAGAAGGGTTGCTTAAGTCCGGAGACAAGGTCGTAATCAGTGCAGGTCTGCCTCTGGACATACCCGGCAATACCAATATGGTGAGAGTGGAGACCGTGAAGTGAGGTGCCGTACTCAAGATAACCGGTATATATAGGATAAAATAAAAGCCCGAGGCATTTATCTGCTCCGGGCTTTGCTTGTAAGTATAGGTCACACTGCGTTTTCTTCGTCATGTGCATCCGATTGGCTTCCTGCTTTTTCGTATGCAGCCAGAATCGCATCTTTGATTTTGGTTCGCGTTTCAGAGGTCAGCGGGTGAGCAACGTCGCGAAAAACTCCATCGTTCATTCTTTTGCTGGGCATTGCGATGAATAAACCGTTCTGCCCATCTATTACTTTTATGTCGTGAACTACGAATTCATTGTCAAAAGTAACGGAAGCAACTGCCTTCATCTTTCCTTCATCGTAAACTTTTTTGATTCTGATGTCAGTAACATTCATCTTTTCCTTAGCCACCTTTCCTGCATAATATCAATATGCTTGTAAAACATTATAACACATAGTTAAAGTAATTACAACAATAAAGCTAAAATGTTTTGATAAAAGATATATAATTTTATATCTTTTTTGATTTTTTCTGAAATGACAGTCCACTTTTTATCAAATTTATGGTATACTATATCGTAAACTGTGAGTTATAGCGGAGGATGCTTTAAAAATGGTTGATTTAAGTCAATATAAGAATATACATTGCATTGGAATCGGAGGCATAGGCCTGTCCGCCATTGCAGAAATATTGCTGTCCAGAGGGTACAGCGTTTCCGGCTCCGATATGAAGGAATCGGATATAACTTCAAAACTGGCAAAGGAAGGTGCCAGAATATTCATAGGCCATAGAGCAGAAAATGTAGACACTGCCGATTTAGTCGTATATTCGGCAGCGGTGGGAAAAGACAATCCGGAAATCGTCAGAGCGGCCGAGAGGGGCATAGAGACCGTAACCAGGGCTCAGATGCTGGGTGTGCTGATGGACGAATATGAAAACAGCATAGCCATATCCGGAACCCACGGCAAAACTACAACCACCTCTATGGTTTCTTTAATTCTGGAAAAAGCCAAACTTGAGCCGACAATTCTGGTGGGAGGCAATCTGTCCGAAATCGGCGGCAATGTAAAGGTGGGAAACAGCGGCTATTTTGTTACTGAAGCCTGTGAATACATGGACAGCTTTCTCAGTCTGAGACCTAAAATCGAGATTATATTGAACATCGATTCGGATCACCTTGATTACTTCAAGGACATCGAGCATATTGTCAGCTCATTTGACAGATTCGCATCTCTGGTGCCGGACTCAGGTATAATAATAGCCTACGATGCCAATCCTTTTGTAAATAAGGTTATAAAGGGTCATAGCAATGTGGTGACCTTTGGTCTCAATGAAAACTGCGACTACTGGGCATCGGATATTCTTTTCAATGAAAACGGAATGCCGGCATTTAAGGTAAATCACGGAAACAGGGAACTGACTACGGTCCAGCTTGTTATTCCGGGTGAACACAATATTCTCAACGCTCTTGCCGCCTTTACCTGCGGACATACTTTAGGAGTTGATGCCGAAACAATTAAGGAGACCCTGGAGGCCTACAGAGGTACTCAGAGACGGTTCGATATCGTGGGCACCACCTCTGAGGGTGTAAAAATCGTAGACGACTATGCTCATCATCCGACGGAAATCAGGGCAACACTTGATGCGTCACAGAACGTGCCTCACAACAGCCTGTGGTGCATCTTCCAGCCTCACACCTATACCAGAACCATGGCTCTGTTTGACGAATTCGCTGAGGCTTTCAGCAAGGCAGACAAGCTGATTCTGACTGAAATATATGCAGCAAGAGAAAAAAATATATATAAGATATCATCGGCCCAGCTGGCAGAACGTATCAGAGAACTTCATCCCGGCAAGGAGGTGCTCTTTATAGAGGACTTCAGGGAAATTGCAGATTATATCAGCGAAAAGGCCCGGAAGGGAGATATGGTCATCACCATGGGAGCGGGAGATATTTACAAGGTTGGCGAAATGCTCCTTGAAATGTAGCGGCACATAACCGGAGGTAAGAAATGACTTTAGAAGAATATAACAAGGCATGCGAAAGGCGGCATGAAATCAATATAGGGCATATGGAAAAGGGAGTTCGCTTCATTGATATAGAAACAGCCTATATTGATGAAGGCGTGACCATCGGAGCGGGTACGCTCATAGGTCCTTGTGTTACCCTTGAGGGAAAGACGGAAATCGGTCAGGACTGCATGATAATGCAGAACAGCAGAATCGTAGATTCGGTAATCGCTGACCATGTGGAGATCCAAAGCTCTGTCATTGTGGAAAGCTCCGTGGATGAAGGCACTAAGGTAGGCCCTTTTGCTTATATGAGACCTAAAAGCAGAGTGGGAAAAAACTGCAAGGTAGGGGACTTTGTGGAAATCAAGAATTCCTCCTTGGGAGACGGTTCCAAAGCATCCCACCTGACATATATAGGGGATTCGGATGTGGGATGTGATGTTAACTTAGGCTGCGGCGTAGTATTTGTAAACTACGACGGAACCAGTAAATATCGCTCTACCATAGGGGACGGCGCATTTATCGGCTGCAACAGCAATCTTGTTTCACCTGTGACGGTGGGAGACGGTGCATATGTGGCCGCCGGAAGCACGGTTACGGAAGATGTGGAGGCAGACGCACTTTACATTGCGCGCTCAAGGGGAGTAAAAAAACAGGGATGGGTTTCATCCAGGGGGATTTTGAAGAAAAAGAAAAAATAACTGTCAAATCACACTAATTGCAGGAAA
>CALZFA010000085.1 GCA_945644815.1 uncultured Clostridia bacterium | reverse complement strand
AGTTCACGAAGCAGTTTTTCCATCTCCTCACCCGATTCATCCGTAACCAGAAGCTCTGCTCCAAGTCCGGCGGCTTTTTCCAGAAAATCCTTTGCCTCATGCTCAATACCACTGATGGCAAAGAAAGCGCTGCCCGGCACGATTTTATCTGAATGGTAAACTAACGCCTTAACGTCTTTATCCGGAGTTCCACAGACAGTCTCCCAAGGAAGGCCGTCAAACAAAACATCCAGCTTCATCGCTATAATTTACCTCCAAAACATATTCTATTATCTATTTTTATTCTTTGTATACGTAAACTACCGAATCCTTTTTAACTTTTGTACCCGCCTTCGGATACTGATCCACGACGGTAAAATTGTCATCGGCCTCCGCCGATGCGGGCCGGCTGTATTTTAGTTCCTTTCCGCCGATTATTCCGGCCGCCTCGCTGAATTCTTTTCCTATAACATTGGGCACTATGGTATAATTTCCTTCCATAGCAGCCTTCTCCTCTTCGGTATATTCAGGTGTGATATTCATATATCTAAGCACATCCGAAAGTATTGACTTTGCAATAGGCGCCGCTACCAGAGAGCCATAATAGGACCCTTTCGGACTGTCCACTATAACCAGAATGGACACCTGCGGGTCGTCCATAGGCGCCATGCCTATAAATGAGCTGTAATAATTAGAACCGTATTTCCCGTTTTCAACCTTGTTAGCTGTGCCTGTCTTTCCGCCTATTCTGTATCCGGTAATCTTTGCGTTCCCTCCGCCGCCTTCTGCGACCACATATTCCATTATTTCTCTCATGTCGGAAGCTGTCTTTGCGGAAAGCACCTTTCTTACCACCACCGGTTCATATTCTTTAACCACCTTTCCGTCGCTGTCTGTCAGCGCTTTTACATACCTAGGCTGCATAAGCATACCATCGTTTCCGATGGCACTTACTGCCGTCAGAAGCTGTATCGGTGTCACTGAGATACCCTGTCCGTAACCTATAGTGGCAAGCTCGACGGGACCTACATTTTCCAGACTCTGTACTATGGAACCGGCTTCGCCCGGATAATCCACACCTGTCTTTTCGGTAATTCCGTACAGATCAAGATATTTATAGAAAGTGGTTTTTCCCATCTTTGTAGCAACCTTTGCCAAAACCGGGTTGCAGGAGTTTCCCACGGCTTCTTTTATGGTCTGCGTTCCGTGATTCTTATTGCTCCAGCAGTGCAGCGTCACGCCGGATACGGTTATCCGGGTGTTGCAACTGAAGGTTTCCGTTTTGGTTATAGCCTTTTCTTCAAGGGCCGAAGATGCTGTAATTAACTTAAAGGTGGAACCCGGCTCATAGGTATCGCTTACTATAGGATTTCTCCACATTTTGGACAGTACCTCGGATTTGTTTTCAGCATTTTTATATTGCTCAGCCATCTTTTCATCTGTGGGAACAGTGGCGTTGTTGGGATCAAAACCCGGTGTAACTGCGCTGGCCAATATATCTCCGGTTTCCGGATCCATAACCAGGCACATGATACGCTGGGCTCCCGTCTTTTCCATTCCTTCGGAAATTGCCTTTTCCACATAATACTGAATCGCTTCATCCAAAGTGGATACCACATTCAGGCCATCCTGGGCCTCATGATATTCTTCTCTTCCTTCCACCAATTCATTTCCTGATATATCCTGGTTTCTTACCCATCGCCCCGACACTCCGCTGAGATATTCGTCATATTGGAGTTCCAGCCCGGTTCTCCCCTCACTGTCGTCATTTACGCTTCCCAGCACATGGGATGCCAGGCTGCCTAAAGGATAGCTCCTTTTAGTTGCAGCAGACAATTGAAGGCCGTCATAATCCAGCTCTCTGATTTTATCGGCGGTTTCCTTGTCAAGATACTTTGCCAGAGCTACCATGTGCTGATCTTTTGTTACACCGGCCTCTATTTTTTCAGCATCCTTGTCAACAATCTCCGCTATTTTAGCCGACATCTCCTTAATCTCTGACTCGGACTTTTCCGAAGCGAACTGTGCAGGCCAGACCCAGAGGGTATAACAGGTAGTACTGGTTGCAAGCTCTTTGCCGTTTCTGTCATAGATCACTCCTCGCTTCGCCTCAATAGGAGTGTCCGTAGTCTGCTGCAAAATGGCTTTCTCCGTATATTCTTCGGCATCTACTATCTGTATCCAAGCTACTCTGAAGGTTAATGCGATCAGAAGAGCAGAAATGATAAAAAATCCTATTGCTACTCTTCTTTTATTTTTTAACGTTATAGGTGCTTTCATCAGGATTCTCCTCTGCAAACAGAAAGCCAGACCACCAATGGCTCTATTAAGTTGTCTGGCTCAATTGTATATGAAATTATTCTAAATCTATTTATATTCCCATGCAGTCCGTTCTATTCCTGTCTCAGGATTGGCTGTATGCTTTTTCTCTGATTATGGCCACAAGGTCTTCTCTGACAGCGGCTCCCTCTTCAATATATATGCACTGGCTGTCTTTCGGATAGCTCATTCCCAGCTTATCAAGGGCGTATTCCTCAACGTACTCAATGCCGTTGGAACTCTGAATCTTTATATCCAAAGTGTTTATTTCGTTTTCCAAAAGGCGTATTTCATTGTTTGTCCTGTTAATGGAATACTTGATAGCCGTGGCTTTTGCGCTCATCCATACAGTACCCACAAGCAAAATACCGGTAATGGCCAGAATCAAAACAGAGCGCATCAAAACTACCCCGGAAAAAAGCCTTGTCTGCTCTTTCCCCGGCAAAAGCTTAATTTCCCCTGAAGGTTGCGGCTTCTTTTTTGAATCCCTTCCCGGGGCGCCGATTTCTCCCGCAGGGTATTGCTGTGCATATTCCCTGGCGTAAGCGCTCGGTGCGACATATGAATACTCTGATGTGTATGCTCTTTCTGCTGCTCTCATGTCGTCCCTCTTTGTCCTGCATTAACGATCTGTATGCTGTAGTATCGGGCTATATCTTCTCAGCCACTCTCAGCTTGGCGCTCCTTGCACGGGGGTTTTTCTCAACTTCCTCCGCTGACGGAGCTATAGGTTTGTTGTTTTTTTTCTTTATGTCTCCAATCTTTCCGCACACGCACACCGGAAACTCCTTTGGACAGGTGCACGGATTGGTTCTTCTGTTGATAACATCCTTTACGATTCTGTCTTCCAGCGAGTGGAAAGTAATTATGCAAAGTCTCCCTCCGGGTGCAAGAATATCACAGAACCGGTCAACAGCCTTCCCAAGTTGTCCTAACTCGTCGTTCACCTCAATTCTGATGGCCTGAAAAGTCCTCTTTGCGGGATGTGGACCCTCACGTCTTGCAGAAGCGGGTATTGCAGCCTTAATAATATCCACCAGCTGCCCTGTAGTTTCGATAGGCTTGTCCTTTCTGGCTTTAACAATAAAGTCAGCAATCCTTGATGCCCATCTTTCCTCTCCGTATTTAAAAATTATATTTTTAAGCTCATCTGCGGAATATGTGTTTACCACATCATAAGCCGTAAAATCGTCATCTTGACTCATTCTCATATCAAGAGGAGCTTCCTGCATGTAGGAAAATCCTCTTTGAGGGTTGTCCAGCTGAAAGGATGAAACACCCAAATCCAGCAGAGCCCCATCTATACTGTCTATGTCCAGCTCCTTAAGCACATCCTTGATGTCCGAATAGTTGCTCTGAACGAAAAACTTTTTGCATGGGTAGCTTTCCAGCCTTTCCTCAGCCGCCTCCAGTGCATCTCTGTCGCGGTCTATGCCTATCAGGATCCCTTCCTTTCCCAGTCTTTTGCATATCCCTTCGGAGTGTCCGCCTCCCCCCAGGGTTCCGTCTACATATGTTCCGCAAGGCCTTATTTTTAGACCTTCCATACATTCCTCAAACAATACGGATGTATGTCTGAATTCCATTTCCTCCACCTTCCTTAGAAGTTATACTCCGCCAATGACATGGCAAAATCTTCATTTTCCATTTTGCTCTCATTGTCCGGCGCATCCCAGATTTCTCTGCTCCATACTTCAATTTTGGACATGGCCCCCATAGTTACAAGTTCTTTCTCTATTCCGGCATATGCCTTAAGCTCCTGAGGAATAATAATTCTCCCCTGCTTATCAAATTCACATTCTGCAGCGTTGGCGCAGAAATGCCTGATGAATGCTCTTACCTTAGGGTCTGACTCCGGAAGCTGTGCAATTTTATTCATCTGCTTATCCCAGTCTTCCCATGTGTAAATATAAAGACATCTGTCAAGCCCTTTCGTGAGAATGCATCTGGCACCCAAGCCGGCTCTCAGCTTGGCAGGCACAATCATCCTGTTTTTTTCATCTATTGAGTTGTAAGATGTCCCCATAAACATAGAGATTGCCTCCTCAAAAAATGCTAAAATTGCCAGGGTAAATTTTTCATATTACCACTATACACCACTTTTAAACACTTTTCAATATTTTTTTGGGAATTTATTAAGAAAAATCCCCACTAATATTTGGTAATGCCTCCCTTATAGGGCAACTTAACAGTCACGATAGACACCAAGTGTTCCATCAGGGCATATAATGACAGTACCTATATTTAGGAAATGAGGTAATAAAACAATGGGTTTTTTAGAAAATGATTCCAACTGCACTACTGAAAATCTTGTGTTTCTTAACAAGGTTTTTTATGATAATACAGGTTCCTCCTGTCCTCTGATTGTGCCGCTGTCCACAACATCTTCAGGCTTTACGCAGCAGCTTATCATCGGAGACAGAAATAGAGACAGAGACTGCGAATGCAGGAGAAACAGAGAAAGCGATTTTGATGAAGATTGGGATCGCAGCTGGAACCGCAATATAACACGCTGCAGTGATTTTAATCTCTGCAATGCAAAGTTTACCGTTACCAACTCCTGTGTAACTATAACCTCCGCTGTACAGGCACGCAATTCTTCATTTGATGCTGATGATGTGACTGTTGACGGATTCCATGTTACGGATCTGGATTTGCAAAACGGCAGATATTTTGCTGACCTTTCAGGCATTATGTCCGATATAACCAGATGTCCGTGCACCCCGAGATGCACACATATCTGCGACGACCGCTGCAGCTGCCGGAACAACTGTCAAGACGACTGTAATATGGACTGTGACAGGGATGAACACTTTTTCCTGGCAGAAGTTCCGGGACCATGGGAACTGCTTTTCACAATAGTACTGGAAGGTTTTGTGTCCAACGGAAACTGCACCAGAGACTTTAAACTTTGCATCAAGACGAGAAACGATTCAACAGGCAGATGTCCTGTCACAGTGAGAGCCTCCAGCAATTTTGGACTCCAATGTGTAAGAATTCCTTGTCAGAGCCAGGGCATCGCTCCTGCTCTAAGGTTTAACTTTGAGGGCTGCGCAGTTCTTCTCAATCCGATAATTACCGTATCTGCTCCATCGGAAGAAGACTGTCCTTCAAGAGATGTAAGAGTCACCGGCAGTCTGGTGTTTACTCCGAAGATTAACCTCCAAGTTGTAAGGCCTTCCCTGTTTGCCCTTAACGCTGAGGAAGTAGATGTATGCTGCGATAATCTTGGGCAGTGCGATCCTTGCTCTCCGCATTCAGGATGCTGCTGTGAT
>CALZFA010000084.1 GCA_945644815.1 uncultured Clostridia bacterium | reverse complement strand
ATTACTTTTATGGAAGGCGGAGAGGAGGTTTTTTGCTAAAAAAATGCTCTTATATGCAAAATGCTTACTCCATATTACAAAAAGTGTTCCAAAACGGGGCTTTTTTTGGAAATTTTGGAACACCCATATCTTTGGACCAACAAATAGTGTTTTCCATTTAAGTGTGTCCCCAAGAAACTTTGCTCTCTATTTTTGTTATACTGCATACAGAAAGCAGACAAAAAAACAGATGAACAGTTTTAGACTGCAAGCTAAAACGAAACAACTGTATATATGAAAAAATAAAAAATTGCCTATTTTAAAGCGGTCACTTCTGAGGTATTATTATAGCGTCGACAGAATAGTCGACAGAAGAAACGAAAGATAAATATAAAAATAGAAAAGGGATAATAGTGACCGATATGACAAATCAGACTGCACACGCAAATAACAGAAACAAAACCTACGAGTTGGTAATATGCGCAATCTTTATAGCGCTTACATATGTGGCAACATGGCTGATTAACATCAGATTGCCTTTTGTGGGCTCAGGCGGACTTATTCACCTGGGCAATGTGCCCCTTTTTGTGGCGGCAATGCTTTACGGCCGTAAAACCGGGGCAGTGGCAGGAGCTTTCGGAATGGGACTTTTTGACCTGTTCAGCGGCTGGACCTCGTGGGCACCGTTCACCTTCGTAATAGTCGGAGCTATGGGTTACGAGGTAGGCCTCATGGCGGAGAAAAAGCCTTTCGCCAACGCCACAGTAAACAATATCGTTTCAATTCTCCTTGCAATTGTAATCAAGGTTGTAGGATATTACTTTGCTGAGGTGATTCTGTACGGAAACTGGGTTGCGCCGTTTGGCTCCATTCCGGGGAACATTATCCAGGTCGGAGCTGCCGGCATAATAGTTCTGGCTTTCATACAGCAGCTCAGAAAGTATGTAAAGGCGCTCTAAGCAGATGATAAGTTGGAGAGTAAGTAATAGAGTAATAGAAAGTGATATAATAATCCGGAGGCAGCATCATGTATAAGATTATGACAGCAGGACCTACTCAGGTCAGAGAAAATGTTAGAATGGCAAGAAGTCTGGAGTGTACGAACCCTGACCTTGATCCGGCGTTTTTTGATTTTTATAAGGAGACCTGCGAGATGCTCTCAAAGGCCATGCATACTGAGAACAGGGCGCTCATTCTGGGAGGAGAGGGAATCCTCGGTCTTGAGGCGGCCTGCGCTTCGCTTACGGAGCCGGGGGACAGAGTGCTGGTAATTGACAATGGTGTATTCGGCAAGGGCTTTGCTGATTTTGTCAGGATTTATGGCGGTGAGCCCGTATCCTTCGTGTCGGATTACCAAAGGCCGGTGGAGATTTCCGAGCTGAAGGCTTTCCTTGATAAAGACAGCGATTTCAAATATGCCACCGTGGTTCACTGCGACACTCCGAGTGGTGTGCTGAACGACGTGGAGGAGATAAGCAAACTTCTTGACAGCTATGGCATCATGACCGTTGCAGATTCAGTGGCGGGAATGTTCGGCGAACCTCTGAATCTTTCCAACAGTAAGATAGACATACTCTGCGGCGGCTCGCAAAAGGCCCTTTCCTGCCCTCCGGGGCTGACCATGCTGTGGGTAAGTGACAGGGCATTCAAGGCCATGGAGGACCGCAAAACTCCAATAGCGGCCTTTTATGCAAACATCCTGCTCTTTAAGGACTACTATGAAAAGCAGGCATTTCCTTATACCATGCCTGTAAGCGATATTAACGGCTTGAGGGCTGCTCTCGAAAACTATTTTGAGATGGAGGACACTATTTATGAGCGTCATGCCCGCATTGCGGCGGCCACACGAAAAGCCCTCACCGAGGGAGGCATATCTCTTTATTTAAAAAAAGGCTGGTCTGCCACTGTGACCTGTATCGCCGTTCCTGAGGGCATAACTGACATGGAGATTCTGGAGGGAATGGAAAAGGACTATAACATTATGATTTCCGGGTGTTTTGATGTGCTGGCGGGAAAGATAGTCCGCATAGGCCATATGGGTGAAAACGCCTGTGAAGATAAGGTCGCCGAAACCCTTGAAGCTCTCCAGGGGACTCTGGAAAAGAAGGGTATCGAGGTGAAGTGTGATCTTGCAGAGGCTTTCAGAAAAGAACTGGCATAACTGATACTTTAAAAACATAAGAGGATAACGGGCTGGTCTGCGGCATAAATGCTGCCGGCTATGCCCGTTTTTTGGGCTCTATGTAAAATCTTTACTCCACCCCAATATTTGTCACAGAGCCGTTTTTTGCTGCGCACCAATTTTTATATTTGCGTTTGCTCTGATTAGAGAGGACTATCTGTGGTATAATATACTAAATTAGTCCAGATTAAAAAGATTTTAAACGAAAATTAAACGGGAGGTAGAAAAGATGAGATATCAAACTTCGCAGGAGCATGAAGCACTGCGCTCCGTAATCAGGGAATTTGCTGAAACGGAAGTAAAGCCTATTGCCTTCATGATGGATAAGGAAAATGAATTTCCTCACGAGGCCATTAAGAAGCTTGGCAAGATGGGATATATGGGAATCCCTTATGAAAAGAAGTATGGCGGCGCAGGCCTTGACGTTCTGAGCTATGCAATCGCAGTTGAAGAACTGGCCAGAGTAGACGGAGGCACCGGAGTGATTTTATCCGCCCACACATCCCTGGGAGCATATCCTATCGCTGCCTTCGGTACGGAAGAACAAAAAAAGAAATATCTGGTGCCTCTGGCAAAGGGTGAAAAGATTGGGGCTTTCGGACTGACCGAGCCTAATGCGGGAAGTGATGCAGGCGGCACGGAGACGGTAGCCGTACTTGAAGGCGATCACTATGTGCTCAATGGCGGCAAGATTTTCATAACCAACGGAGGCGTGGCAGATACATATGTTGTCTTCGCTGTTACAACTCCTGATATCGGAACCAGAGGAATAAGCGCCTTCATCGTAGAAAAAGGCTGGGAGGGCTTCACCTTCGGCGACCACTATGACAAGATGGGTATCCGCTCGTCGGCCACAGCTGAGCTTATCTTCAACGATGTGAAAGTTCCTAAGGAAAACCTTCTGGGCAAGGAAGGGGAAGGCTTCAAGATTGCCATGTCCACTCTGGACGGCGGCAGAATCGGCATTGCCGCACAGGCTCTCGGCATCGCTCAAGGTGCTTACGAAAACGCTCTTGAATATTCCAAGGAAAGAATCCAGTTCGGCAAGCCTATATGCCAGCAGCAGGCAATCGCTTTCAAGCTGGCCGACATGGCAACCAAGCTGAGATGCGCAAGACTCCTTGTATACAGCGCAGCGGAGCTTAAACAGGAGCATATGCCTTACGCCATGGAAGCCGCCATGGCCAAACAGTACGCATCCGACATCGCTCTTGAAGTTGTAAACGATGCCCTTCAGATTTTCGGCGGCAACGGCTATCTCAAGGGAATGGAAGTAGAGAGAGCTTACAGAGACGCCAAGATAACAACAATTTACGAGGGAACCAACGAAATCCAGAGAGTAGTAATCGCCTCTCATATTATAGGGAAAATGCCTAAGAACGATAACGGTGCACCAAGAAAGACGGCTAAGAATCCTGAAACAGGTGTCCGCAAGAAAATGATTTTAAAAGACGGCCCGATAGAGGAAAGAGTAAACAAGCTGGTAGAATGTCTTAAATCTGACGGCTATGACTTCACCGTAGGAATCGATATTGATACACCTATTACCGAAGCCGAAAGAGTAGTCAGTGCAGGTAAGGGAATCGGCAGCAAGGAAAACATGAAGCTCATAGAGGATCTGGCAAAGGCTGCCGGAGCGGCAATCGGCTCTTCAAGACCTGTAGCCGAAACTCTTAAATATGTGCCTCTTAACAGATATGTAGGAATGTCGGGACAGAAGTTCAAAGGAAACCTTTATATAGCCTGCGGTATTTCCGGGGCAATACAGCATCTTAAGGGAATAAAGGAGGCATCAACCATTGTTGCCATCAACAGCAACGCCAACGCAAAAATATTCAAGAATGCAGACTACGGCATAGTAGGAAAGGTGGAGGAGGTCCTTCCTCTGCTCACCAAGGCTCTTGATACAGGTGAGCCTAAGAAACCGGCTCCGCCTATGGTAAAGGTGAAGAGAGCCATTCCTGTAAAGGAAGCTCCGAGCTGGAAATACTATGTATGCAACGGGTGCGGATATGAATATAATCCTGAAGTGGGAGACCCTGACAACGAAATCTATCCTGTAACCTTCTTTGACGCTCTGCCTGAGGACTGGACCTGCCCTGAATGCGGTGAAGGCAAAGACGGCTTTGTGGAAGTGTAGATTAAGGAAAGAGAGGTACGAAAATGTATTGCTACAGAAAAGTTACGGACGATTTATACTGGATCGGAGCCAACGACCACAGACTGGCTCTCTTTGAAAACGTACACCCGATTCCGAGAGGTGTATCATATAATTCCTATGTGCTGCTTGATGAGAAAACCGTTCTTTTCGATACGGTGGACTGGTCAGCATGCAGACAGTTTCTTGAAAATCTTGAGGCGGTTCTTGGGGGCAAACCTCTTGACTACATGGTTATCAACCATATGGAACCTGACCATGCGGCATCCATTGAAGAAGTTCTCATCCGCTATCCGGGGGTAAAGGTAATAAGTACCGAAAAAGCTTTCCTCCTTATGGGACAGTTCGGATTTATAGTGGATGATAATAAAATAGAAGTCAAGGAAGGGGACACCTTTTCCTTCGGCAAGCATACGGTTGCTTTTGTAGAGGCTCCTATGGTCCACTGGCCTGAAGCTATGGTAACCTTTGATACCACAAACGGAGTGCTCTTTGCGGCAGATGCCTTCGGCTCCTTCGGAGCTCTTGACGGCAGGCTCTTTGCCGATGAAGTGAACTTTGACCGTGACTGGCTGGACGATGCCAGAAGATACTATACCAACATCGTAGGCAAATACGGACCGTTTGTGCAGACATTGCTTAAGAAAGCCGGAGGGCTGGACATAAAGTACATATGCCCGCTCCACGGGCCGGTAATCCGCAGGGATTTCGGATACTTCATAGATAAGTATGACAAGTGGAGCCGCTATGAGCCTGAGGAAAAAGGCGTTCTGATCGCTTACGCCTCCATGTACGGAAACACAGAGGCGGCGGCCTGTCTGCTTGCTTCAAAGCTTTGCGAAAAAGGAATGACCAACATCGCACTTCACGATGTTTCCAATACCCATGTGTCATACCTCATTGCAGATGCTTTCAAATACAGCAACATGGTGCTGGCTTCCGTGACCTACAATCTGGGCATTTACCCGGTTATGCACAATTTCCTCATGGATATGAAGGCTCTTAATCTTCAGAAGAGGACTGTAGCCATCATTGAAAACGGTTCATGGGCCTGCAAGTCGGGAACTCTCATGAGAAAGTTCCTGGATGAGGAAATGAAAGAAATGACAATTCTTGACGAGCAGGTGACCATGGCATCTGCGTTAAACGACGGAAACATGGCCGATATGGATGCTCTGGCAGACAGAATTATCGAATCCATGAACCTGTAAACCTGACAATATTGCAAACCCGATGTTATTCCTGACATTTGGCGAAATCTGTCCTTCGCGGCATGCGGAGGGCAGATTTTTTTGGCAGCAATTTGTAGACAAGGATATGGTTTAATGATAGAATATACTCGGTGTCTGCCTGTGGGAGGCACCGTTTTAAAAAATAATAAATGACTTGAAAGGAAATGCAGCAATGGATTTAGTAAGGGGAATCA
>CALZFA010000083.1 GCA_945644815.1 uncultured Clostridia bacterium | reverse complement strand
GCAAGTTCCGTGTAGTTCAGCCGCAGGTGTTCCGTGCCAATCTGGTAAACCTTGCCTCCCAGCCGCACAGTCTCTGCGGCTGGTAGAAAACGATCCCGACTGGCAACGATCAGGTGTACATTACCCGGCATACGATTTGCAAGGGTGCAGAGAAAATCGGAAAAGCGACTGTCCGTCAACAGGTGAAAATCGTCAATAAAGATATAGCAGGCGGTTTCTCCTGCCAGTTCATGGCAGAGATCATCTGCCAGCAGTCCCCCTCCGGCGGCATCCGTGGGGCAGGTATAGTCCCGCAGGAAGTCAAAACCTGCCCGAACAAAGGCGTTCTGTATGCTTTTCCAGAAGATCTCAAGGTTATCGGAATATACGCTGATGCGGATGACATTTAACGCTTCTGCTTTGGCGCGCTGCTCCAGATACCAGTTCACTGCCGTTGTTTTGCCATAACCCATAGGTGCCACCACTGTGGTCAGGGCGCAGCGGGAGATGGGCCGCAGACTTTCCTGCAAACGCTCGGATATGTAAATGGTATTCAGGTTCCACTTTGATTTTGGCATGATGTTCACCTCCGGCTCATTCTATTTGTATCTGCCTTACGCAGCTCAAACGGCTTTTTCGCATCCTCCGGAATTGCGAAAGACCTCATATAATTTCACAGTTCCTATTATATACGAATATCCGAAGAGGTACAAGGCATGCCAAAAATGTTCAGAGGAAAATTACAGAAAAATGGGGCTTTACTTAAAGCTGCTTCGGCAAATGGTGAAACAGATAGCAAGTGAGGTTGAGACAAAGCTCTTGTATGTCTCTTTGGAATCAAACCGATTCAAGGGTACTGTTTTCCTGCCAAAGCATTCACCCCTAAATGGAGGAAGTGGAAAGCCGACAGGTTTAGTGATAAACAGGCAGTGATACGTTATACTGAAAAAAACAGATATCATAAGTTGTATTGATTCAGAGTCTGTTTGCCATATGGATTTATATGCATGGACCTGAATTAATATAAAAGAAGGAGAGTTACATATGTTTAGTTGGGGGGATTTATCATTAAGCTGCTGATTAGTATTGCGGTAGCATTTGGAACAGGACAGAGCCAGGAAATTGCTGTGAGAATTGTAATGGCAGTGTTTATATACAGTGTTATTTCTGCATGGTGGTACTGCTGTAAAATGACGGAGAACTACATTGTCGGTACTATAGTATTCGTTGCAATTGCTTTCTTTTCCAGTTGGGGGATTGCAGCGGGACCGAATATGGTGATTAAGGTAATTGCCTATATTGTGGTAATAGCTATCGCGATAGGCGGAGCCATTGCAGATATATGGGGAATCATCCAGGCAAACCGATATCGCCGATTGTTAAGCTTGTTCCCACCGGTCGATTCGGCGTCTTTTTGCATCGTTGCAGGTAGTCACTATTACTATTTTTGCTTACAGGACCCGGACTGTAATGCTGTGGAAAGTACCGTGACAAGAAACTAAAATTCAGATAATACTAATTTGATTCTGACGGCAGCGCTTTGTGGAGCTTCAGGAAAGATTGTTGTAAGCGTTCTAATGAATTTGTCTGATAGATTGCGTTATTTTGTCAGTGAAGATATTGGGCATTGGAAAGGTACAGAGGAAGATATCTTGAAAGCTCAGTGACGAGTACTTGCAATAGGCGGCTGTTTTTTACCGGAGTAGAGGTATATGGTGATAGTGAGGACGTAGCAAGATGACAAAAGCTACGTCCTCACTGTCACCGGTGTCACGTCCCCAGTGACAATGTATTTAATTGAATTTGTCATTAGAATTAAGAATTCTCTGCTTTTCTTTCTCAATCTCTAGAACAGGAGCGCCCTCTGTGATGCCCCATTCTTCTGCCAGATTCTTTTTAATTCGTTCAAGACAGAGGAGAGCATCCTCATATTTCCCCTGAATTTCATAGATAACTGCTTCGCCCTGGAGGGCATCCCAATATCGGGGTCTTGTTTTCTCCGCCACATAAGATCTTTCGTAATAAGAGATGGCTTCGTCGTATTTACAAGCATCAGCAGAAAAGCCTGCCAACTCAAACAGAACCCATGGATCATCGGGATATGTCTCTTCCATTTGGTCAAGTATAGCTTCTGCATCCTTGGGACGATGTTCAGCCAAAGCAATTCTTGCTTCGTAAACCGGAATCTGAAAATCTTTTTTGTCATCTAACGTCCGGTAAATATCAAGGTATTCCTTTGTTTCCACGGTTCTGCGGTCCAGAAGCAGATTGTCCATCAGGTACAGATAATTCCTTGAAATATCCGGATAGTTCGCGACAAGCTCCTTATAAAACAGAATGGTTTTATTGTGGTTTCTGCAGTTCCAATCGGTTATGGCTGCCCCTTCGCTGGCCTGTAAGAGCCATTGATCCTCCTTTATTTCGGGGTGAAGTCGCATAGCTCGTCTTGCATATTCGCTGACCTTTTTGCTGTCGCTGGTTATTCTGTGATGATACAGCTGCGCCAAAAGGGAATAGATTCTACCGTTTGGACGGCTCGTGTGAGTTCCATCATAAGTTTCAAGCTGCTCGATGAGAAAACGTTCTGTTTCACGAAAATCTGCGTCGGAGAGCTCAGCCTCATAGTCCAGCATGTTTTCGATGCGGTGAAGCTTCTGCTCCACGGATAAATCGAAAAGTTCATCGATTGTCACACCGAAAAACTCTGAGATTTTCGGCAGTAAAGTGATGTCGGGAGCGCAGACATCATTCTCCCATTTTGATACAGACTGGCAACTGACACCAAGTTCATTAGCCAGCATTTCCTGTGTGGCTCCTGCTTTCAGACGAAGAACCTTAATTTTATTTCCTAAGTTCATAATATATTTTCCTTTCGTTTCCGGAATGAAGCTTCATTTCTTTGTACAGGATGATTATATAAAACTTTTTAAGCTGAAACAATAACGCAGATTTCGAATGAAGTAAACCGGAGGTTAAATGTCACCTTGTCACCTCATGACCCGCTTGACTGATATTTCTGCACTCCGAAACGCCATAACGCATAAGAAGGAATCAAAAACCACAGTGCCGCAAGCGGCAGGAAAATATAAATTGGATTTCCTGTTCTGTCCAGCAGATACAGAAGCGGATAATACTGTACCAGCGCATAGGGAATCACAAAGGTTGTGATTTGAAGCATTCTTTTTCCGTAGACGCCAAAGGGATACTTGCCGTATTCCCGGGCCCCATCCGTAAAGAGGTTCATAAATTCGAGACCCTCTAATGTGAAAAAACTCAGTGCCGCATAGATCATAAACAGGCTTGTAAACAGCCCGACTCCTCCCACCAACATAAATAGGACTGTCAGAATCTTGGCTGCTGTCCAACGCACCTCCACATGGGTCATGCCATAAACAAACATGACGATTGCCTGCAGCACCTTTCCGATTCGTACCAGCTCGAACTTGCTGCCCAGCACCTGCAGCACTTCGCTTCTTGGTCTGAGCAGTACTCTGTCAAAGGTTCCCTGTCGGATCATGGATGGAAAGGTATCAAAGCCTCTTGCCCAGATTTCTGCAAGAGAGAATTCCATGAGCATAATGGAAAAACACAAAAGGACTTCATTGTAGGTAAAACCTTTCACGTTGGAAAACCGCTGAAACATATAATATACGCCAATCAATACACTGAATGAAACCATAAATTGCCCGAATGCCATCATAAAAAAGGACGCTTTATATTGCATGGCACTTTTTATGATGATTTGCAGATAATGCATATACAGCTTTAAGCTGCTTGTTTTTTTCTCCATGTTCATCTCCATAAGTTCTGAAACTTTGCCGGCTTTATTCTGCAGGCAAAACTCACGTGTCTTTTCCTATTATCTGTAACTTCAGCCCCCCTGTACTACTGCTCTTTTTTCACCTCTTGCGGCGAGTATTCTTCCCAGCACATTCAGGAGAATCAGCCAGAATATCTGGAGGAAAACAGCCTGATACATCTTTGCTCCGGACAAATTTCCACTGTAAATCCGGAAAGGAACATTTCCGGTGGAGGCAAACGGATTCCATTCCAGGATTCGCTGCACATGCTCCGGGAAAAAAGGCAATGGAATAATCTGTCCCGACAAGACTTCAACGATGGAGCAAAATAGGATGCGAAGCCCGTCCCCGGATATGGTAAATAAGGAAGCAACATATACCATCATATTCAGGGATGCCATGACCAGAAGTGCCAATACCAAAGAGAGCAGAAACCGGAGAAATGCGCCAAAGGAAGCAGGCAGCCCGAGTCCATAGCCCTCCGGTAAAAATACAGCCACCACCAGGATAGGAATACAGCGAAGGAAGGCTCTGGACAACCGGAGCGCAACACTTCTGGCAAACCACATATCATAAATATGTACCGGACGGCACAGTTCATATGCCAGATTGCCATTCTTAATGAGTTCAAAGATTTCACCTTCAAACATCCAGGCACCGAAAAATGCTAGCAATGCCTGTTGAAGCCAGACATAGGATGAAGTTGCCTGCAGGGTCATGGGATATGCCGAAGGATCTGCCTCATAAAAGGCGTGAAATACCATAATCTCCATAAAGCCCCAAAAAAACTGTGTTACAATACCTGCCAGTGCGGCAGTACGGTATTGCAGACCTGTCACAAGGCGCAGCCTGAAAAAGGAAATATATTTTCTCATATGCAGCCTCCTATATCTCATAGGCCCGATAGAGTTCTGCCAGTGTCTCGTCCATGCTCTCCCCGCCATGTCTGATATCCTCCAGACCACCATCCATCAGAATCCGACCCTTTCCAATGAGAAGGATCCGACTTGCCAGTGCCTCAATATCCTGCATATCATGTGTCGTCAGGATGACGGTTGTACCGTGGCACCGGTTCCTTTTCTTTACAAAGTCACGTACTGCAAGCTTCGACACTGCATCCAGACCGATTGTGGGCTCATCCAAAAACAGGATACCGGGGTTATGTAACAGAGACGCTGCAATCTCGCAACGCATGCGTTGTCCCAGAGACAATTGTCTCGTGGGAGTCCTGAGCAATTCCCCTAAGTTTAATAATTCGGTTAATTCTTCGAGATTGTCCCGATATACGGGTTCAGAAACAGAATAGATATCCTTCAGCAGTTCAAAGGAATCTATGACCGGAACATCCCACCAAAGCTGCGAACGCTGTCCGAAAACCACGCCGATCCTGCTCACATGCTCGATCCGGCTGCAGCGCTCCTGTTTTGTCAGAGGTTTTTTGCTGCCGCTGTTCCAGAGAAGTCTGCCATCCACGGCTACATAGCCGCTGTCAGGTGTCAATATTCCGCTTAGAATTTTGATTGTGGAGCTTTTCCCTGCTCCGTTGGGACCGATATAGCCAACCATCTCACCGTCGTTAATGGTAAAGCTGACATCCTTAAGAGCCTGAATCTCTTCATACTCTCTGTGAAAAAGTGCCTTACAGGCCTCGGTAAAGCCTGCATTACGTTTTGCAATCCGATAGGTCTTGCAAACATGTTCCATTCTTATCATACTGTTTCCTCCTGGTAGTATAGATGTTTCGATCTACTTTCCAAGTAGGCGGTGCCATTCACACCGTTCATGCTGCGCGTATCAGGCACTCTTCGAAGTCTGACTCAGCACAGCATTCTGACTGTCGGTTTTGACCGACAGATACCTGCATGAAATGCTTCCCCGCGAGAAGCGAGGGAATTTGATAGTAGCAGATTATTGAACGTATGTCAATGGTGAACGTGGCATAAGATAAAGCATGAAAAATTAGATATTTTTGTCAGATAAAGCGGCTTAATGACACTCTCAGGTGGAAA
>CALZFA010000082.1 GCA_945644815.1 uncultured Clostridia bacterium | reverse complement strand
GAGCAAGTATAGAAAGAATAGATAGAATAGATAGAAAGGAATTTTTCCTCTTATGTCAAAAAACAGCTTTTTGAAGGGAGCGGCAGTTTTGGGAGTCGCCGGCATAATTGTAAAGGTTATAGGTGTTTTCTTCAGAATACCGCTGACAATCTGGATAGGCGAAGACGGAATGAGTTATTACGGTTCCGTTTATCCTATATATACCTTATTTCTGATTATTTCTACGGCAGGTATACCGGTAGCCATTTCCAGAATGGTTTCGGAGAGGATCGCTGTAAAAAACTATGCCGGAGCCCACAAGGTGTTTCAGATATCCATCTGGTTTATGGCAGCACTGGGTCTGGTTTGTTTCAGCATTGTATATTTCAATGCGGGATTTATAGAGACAAAAATTCTGCGCAATCCGGGGGCAAGACTCTCACTGGAGGCTATAGCCCCGTCTCTGATTCTGGTACCCATAATGTCGGCATACAGGGGATATTTTCAGGGCCGTCAGAATATGAATCCTACGGCAGTGTCTCAGCTTTTCGAACAGCTTTTCAGAGTAGCAGTAGGTCTGGGATTAGCATATTTTCTGCTTAGTTCCGGCTATGAAGCTGTCTGTGCAGGGGCAACCTTCGGCTCTACTGCCGGCGCAGCAGCAGGACTGTTTGTTGTAGTGATTATATATCTGTTCAGCCTCAAGGTGATTAAAAGACAGATAAGGAGAAATAAATCTCACAGTGAATACGAATCTACCTGGAGCATTGTCAAGCGGATACTTATAATTGCAATCCCAATTACCATCGGAGCATCTATTATGCCTCTTATGAGTGCCATTGATTCCTCCATGGTTATGGGAAGACTTCAGGATACGGGATGGACCTACGAACAGTCCAAGGCACTATGGGGTCGCCTTTCGGGATATTGCAATCCTCTCATCGGTATGCCGCAGGTATTTGTCCAGGCAATAGCGATGAGCCTGGTACCGGCCATATCAGCCGGATTCAAGGTGAAAGATCTTGCAGAGGTAAGCGATAACATGAAATTCTCCATGAGGAGTGCCATGATTATCGGCTTCCCTTGTGCTGTAGGTATTTTCTCCCTTGCGCACCCTATTCTTATGCTGCTTTACAGATCTCCGGACAGAGCTGCTGAAGTTGCCGCGGCTGTTCCGACCCTTCAGTTTATGTGCCTTACAGTAATTTTCATGTCCACTCTTCAGACCCTTACGGGCATTCTCCAGGGTGTCGATAAACAGATGGTGCCTGTAAAGAATCTGGCTATCGGAGCGGTGGGAAAGATCCTTGTAACCTATATATTCGTGGGCATAAAAGCTGTAAATGTAAACGGAGCAACACTGGGTACTGTAACTGCATACCTTATAGCGACAATTCTCAACATGAGAGATATAAAGAAATATACCGGGGTTACATTTGACTTTAATATGACTTTTGTAAAACCTTTTATAGCTTCTGTGATAATGGGAGTGTGTGCTTTTGCATCATATAAGCTTCTATTCCTGGTGACGGCTTCAAACGATGTTTCCACAATATTGGCAATTGCCATTGCCGTGGCGGTATACGGAGTGCTCATTCTGGGGCTGAAGGCTATAACAAAAAAAGAAATCGCAAAACTTCCGAAAGGCGATAAATTAGTAGGAATTCTGGACAAATTTATAAAATAACCGGACAATTTGAGGTAATAATAATGGTTAAGGAAAAGTACATTCACTTGTATAAGACTGCCGAAGACAGCAGGAACGCTTTGACAAGGCTCCATGAAATTGTTAAGATTCTCAGAGCCGAGTGTCCCTGGGACAAGGTTCAGACTCATGAAAGCCTGCGGCCGGGGATGATAGAGGAAGCTTATGAAGCGGTGGACGCCATCAATAACAATGACATGGTTAATCTGAAGGAAGAACTGGGAGATGTAATGCTTCAGGTGGTTTTTCATTCTGTTTTAGGAGAAGAAGAGAATAATTTTGACCTTAAGGATGTTATCAATGAAGAATGTGAGAAGATGCTCCGTCGCCATCCGCATGTTTTTTTGCAGGAAAACGCAAATAATGGGCCGAAATCTATTGACAAAGTCCTTGAAAAATGGGAAAATATCAAGGAAAAGGAGAACGGTGAAACCAATACCGCTTCTCGGCTTTCCAAGGTGCCCAGAGCTCTGCCTGCACTGACAAGAGCCTTCAAGGTTCAGAAAAAGGCGGCAGATGTGGGATTTGACTGGGATGACATATCAGGAGCCTTTGACAAGGTCCGTGAGGAGACTTGCGAGTTGACGGAATGCTGCAATATGCAGACCGTGGACAGGAGGGCTTTGGAGGAGGAACTGGGTGACCTGCTTTTTTCGGCGGTGAATGTATCTCGGTTTTTAGGCATTGACCCGGAGGCATCTTTGGATTATACTATAGATAAGTTCATAAGAAGGTTTACTCATATTGAAAACAGTGCTTTGGCTTGCGGCAGGGCTCTTGAAGATATGAGCCTTGAAGAAATGGACGAGTTATGGAACGAAGCCAAGGAGTTGGAGCGTTCCGGGCAATAATATGCTATAATATTATATGTTATATTATGAAGGAGGAACTTAAATGAACAAGGCTGAATTAGTAGCTGCAGTAGCAGAAAAAACTAATTTTACTAAGAAGGATGCAGAGGCAGCTATCAACGCTTTAGTTGCAAGCATCGAAGAAGCATTAGTTAAAGGCGATAAGGTACAGTTAATCGGATTCGGTACTTTTGAGACTAAGGAAAGAAAGGCAAGACAGGGAAGAAATCCTCGCCAGCCTGAAGAAATCATCGAAATCGCCGCATCAAAGGCTCCTACTTTTAAGGCAGGCAAGGCTTTAAAGGACGCTGTTAACAAATAGTTGGCATAGTTTATTTACCCGTAGTTCAGGTAGATAATTACTTTTTTATATCACATGCGAATCGATAAATTTCTTAAAGTATCCAGACTGATAAAAAGGCGGACCATAGCGAAGGAAGCCTGTGATCAAGGGCGTATTTCCGTAAACGGCAAGCCTGCAAAAGCCGGTACCGATGTCAAGGTTGGTGATATCATCCATATCGAATTTGGCAACAGTTCGGTATCAGCAAGGGTTCTGGAAACCTGCGAGTTCTGTAAAAAAGAAGCTGCAGCAGAAATGTATGAAATAATTCAGTAAAAAAGGCCATTACCGGCCTTTTTTTGTTTCTTACGTATTAAAGAATGTTGGCTGCTGACACCTCATCATTTTTTTTAAGGAAGGAAAGCTGTTCTATGATGGAATTAAGTTCACCTGAAGCATTGGATACATCCTCTGCTTCTACATATTTAATAGCCCTTGCCAGAGAATAATCGATTTCATTTACGGTTCTGGTGTCGAGAAAGAGAAGGGCCGTTTTTTTGTATTTATGCCAGTCTTTATTCAGACTTTTCATCAGGTCTTTGCTTTCTTCCCATCGCTGGTCCTCTACTGCCGGGAGTATTTCTTTTTTGATTGAATGAGTGTAAGAGTTGATGTTATCAGAGGAATAGTTAAAGAATACCAGCCAGGTGCCTATGAGCAAAGCCACAGCTGCAATTGATATAATCAGATTTTTCATATTTTCACCTCCGCTGCAAAAGGTACAGAGTTTTCCGAATGCAGATATACGTGGAAAGCTTTGTTTTCATCGTAATATGCCAGAAATATTTTCTCGTATGAGAGGATGCCGGCGGCTGCAAGCTTCTGTCTGAAAATTTCTTCCGATATGCCGGCTGCCAGAAGGTTTTTTAAATACAAGGTTCCGTCAGATATTACAATCATGGGAAGCAGACCATCCTTTGACGTAAGGCCCATGTCTTTAGGAGTCAGAGGTTTTTCTTCAGCCTTTGGAATGACAGACAGCTGCCCGTTGGATTCCATTACAGCATATTCTACACTGCTGAAGGAAGGAAAGTTTTTTAGCCTGAGCTGCTCAAGCAGATCGGTGCTTGCTATCCTGAGCCTTTTAAGCTCTTTTACATTTATTTTTCCCTTTTCTATTAGAATGCTGGGCTTGCCGGATGCAAGATTTTTGACCCATTCGAATTTAGTGGACAGAAATGAAATCAGAACCTGCAGCAGCATCAGCGTAAAAATCGCCATAACCCCGTTAATCAGAGACGTGGTCGGATCATCGATGGGCATGGCCGCAAGTTCGGCTATCATAAATACTATGACAAACTGAAAAGGGGACATCTTGGAAAGTTCGGATTTGCCCATGATTCCCACAGACAAAAGCACGATAATGTAAAGCACAAAGGTTCTTATTGCTACAATTAACAAGGCATTACCTCCAAATAGATATAATTTAATACTCGTTATTGTTTGCAGGCGACAGATTTGTTATACTATTTTTTGTGTTAAAAAAGGCAGACATACGACAGGAGTACCAAATGATCAGGAGCTTTTTACTTTATTTCTTTATATATTGCCCATTGGGTGTGCTGTGTCCGCTGATAGGGCAGTATCTCAGTTCTATCGGCTTTTCAGGAACTCAGGTGGGCACGGTAACGTCACTGGGGACTGCAGCTGCAGTGCTGGGGGGAATGTTCTGGGGAAAGGTGTATGCCAACGCTTATCGCAAAAAGTGCGTAATTATAATTATGTTTTTAGGTGCAGCGGTCATGTCTGTTGCCGGTCTTTCCACAAATATCTTCATTATATATGCGATGATTTATTCTGCAATGTACTTTTTTCAGGGACCTGTACACGGTCTCTGCGATTCCATGGTCATGGAGGGAAAGAACAACTTTGCGGCAGTAAGAGCCGCCGGCGCACTGGGATATGCTCTGGCCGTCTGCCTTGCGGGTCAATATGCACAGAGTCACGGACTTAGCATAATCTTCTATATTTATTCCGCGGCATTCATTATAGCATCACTGATAATGCGGGGAATAAAGGAACCTGCATGCTATAGCTCTCCCGATAAAAAAATAAAAGCTTCTGAGCTTTTCAGAAACAAAAAATATGTAAAGCTTCTCATATGCTCATTCTTTCTCATGGGCACAAACGTGGGAAACAGCACATACTTCGGTTACCTTTTCAGAGAGGGAGGTGGAAGCCTGGGAGGGATAGGACTGGCCTTTCTTCTTATGGCAGGAAGTGAGGCTCCGTTTATGTTTCTCATACCGGTTCTGAACAGAAAATTTTCATCGGAGAAGCTGCTTTACTTTGCTATAGGTGTATGCACCTTGAGATTTGCCTTCTATGCTGCCGGTCCCGGATGGCCGCTGCTTTTGGGCACATTCTTCCTGCAGGGCATATCCAACGGGATAATACTGGTGGAGATCGTCAGATACTTCAGCAAAGTGGTGGAGCCGCGGCTTGCCAGTATAGGGGTTTCCACATTCTACGCTGTGGGAAACAACCTCAGCACTATAGTATGCAGCTTTATCGGAGGAATAATGCTGGATGCTTTCGGCGCCGGAGGTGTATATTTTTTCTTTGCAATATGGAATTTAACAGCGTTCATTATATATGGAGCAATGGGCTTATATAAGGAAGAAAAGAGAGTCTGATCCGGAGCAGAAAAATTTGTCGAAAAAACAAAAAAAGAAGCTTGACAGGCGGAGGAAAGGGTGGTAATATAGTCAAGCTGCCGGAAATGACCGGCAGCAAAACAGCATATGTGCAAGGTGAGTCAAGCGCCGAAAAACTTTGAAAAAAGTTTAAAAAAGATGCTTGACAACAGCAAGGCAATATGCTAATATGTTAAATGTTCCGCGTAATGCAGAACGAGCGGCCCAAAGGGGTCGCGATGAACCTTGAAAACTTCATAGTGTAGAAATTTAGTCAAATAAATTTTTATGAAA
>CALZFA010000081.1 GCA_945644815.1 uncultured Clostridia bacterium | reverse complement strand
AAAGCGGACAATTTGCCGGTTTAATTGCAATCTTGTCCGCTTTTAAAATTAATCGCTTCTATGACACCTAAACGTTGAAAAGGAAGTTTACCACATCCCCGTCGTTCATTACATATTCCTTGCCTTCAGATCGGATAAAGCCTTTTTCCTTGGCGGCAGCAAGGCTTCCGCCGACTTCCATAAGCTTGTCATAGGCGATGGTTTCAGCTCTGATAAAGCCTTTCTCAAAGTCTGTATGAATCTTTCCTGCAGCTCCCGGAGCCTTGGTTCCGCGCTTGATAGTCCATGCACGGCATTCGTCCTCACCGGCAGTCAGGAATGAAATCAGGTTGAGCAGGGAGTATGATGCTTTGATCAGCTTGTCAAGTCCGGATTCTTCAATTCCCAGTTCTTCAAGGAACATGGTTCTTTCTTCATCATCCAGTTCTGCCACCTCGGCTTCGATTTCAGCACAGATAACAACAACCTCAGCCCCCTCAGAAGCAGCGATTTCGCGAACCTGCTGAACATAAGGGTTGCTGTCTGCATCGGCGACCTCGTCGTCAGCCACATTGGCCACATAGATAATAGGCTTGTAGGAAAGCAGGCCTAAGTTCTTTACAAAAGCCTCTTCATCCTCATCCAGGTCCATAGCACGGGCGTTTTTACCGTCACCCAGCCATGCGTATACTCTGTTGAGAAGATCCAGCTCTGATTGGAGCTGTTTGTCTGCTTTAGCCATCTTTGTGGTCTTTTGGATACGGCGGTCGAGGATTTCCATGTCGGAGAGAAGAAGCTCCGTGTTAATGGTGTCTATGTCAGAGGCAGGGTCAATTTTGCCATTTACATGGACAATGTTATCGTTTGCAAAGCAGCGAACCACGTGTACAATAGCCTCAACCTCCCGGATATGACCCAGGAACTTGTTTCCCAGGCCTTCTCCCTGAGAAGCTCCTTTAACAAGACCGGCTATATCACAGAACTCGATGGTTGCATAGATTGTCCTTTTGGAATTATATATTTCATGGAGTTTTGTAACACGTTCATCGGGAACGGTCACTACGCCTACATTAGGCTCTATGGTGCAGAAAGGGTAGTTGGCCGCTTCCGCTCCTGCCCTGGTTATTGCGTTAAAAAGTGTGCTCTTGCCTACGTTTGGCAGGCCTACGATTCCTAATTTCATTTTATTGTGTATTCTCCTTATTATTTCTTACATGCTTTTTCTTCATTACAAAGTACAGCACAAATCCGGCTGCGATAAGACAGAGGCTGAAAACCTGAGCCTGTCTCAGAGGTCCTACCATCAGACTGTCGGTGCGAAGCCCCTCAACGAAAAATCTTTCCACAGAATAGAGTATCATATACAGTGATATGATCTGACCGTCGAAGCTGCGGTGATGATTGTCGAACCACAGCAGAAACATGAAAAGCAAAAAGCACCAGATGGACTCGTAGATAAAAGTCGGGTGATAACCCACTCCATCTATAATCTGTGCCCATGGAAGGTCCGTAGGACCGCCGTGAGCCTCCTCGTTAAAGAAATTTCCCCAGCGGCCTATGGCCTGCGCTAAAGGAATAACAACAGCGGCAAGATCTGCAGTGGCGATAAAGCTCTGCTTGTAATGTCTGCATACAAAGTATCCCACAAGGAAGCATAGAATAAGCCCGCCGTGGATTGCAAGGCCACCGCCTCTTACATCAAGTATTTTTGACCAGTCTCCGGAAAACTCATCCCAGGAGAAAATCACATAATACGCTCTGGCTCCGATAATGGCCGAAGGAATCATCCAGATTATCAGATCAAGTATGAAGTCCGGCTTTATGCCGTGTTTGGGAGCCCTTTTATATGATATGAGGGTGGCCAGAAGAAAACCTGAGCCTATAAGAAGGCCATACCACATAACATCAAGTCCGAAAATGGTAAAGGCTACACGATCGGGTGCAATCATTTTCAAAATCTCCTTTTGAACAGCTTTATTAATTTAACAATAAATACAAGTTACATTATACAAAAAAAACTGTTAATTGTCATCAATCTTTGGTATTATTTTTACATGAGGTATGAAAAAATAGTTAAGGCGGAATTTATAGAAAGACCTAACAGATTTATTGCGGTTTGCCGCGTGAAGAAAGAAAAGGTAACTGTTCATGTGAAGAATACAGGCAGATGCCGTGAGCTTCTGGTGCCGGGTGCGACAGTCTATCTGGAAGATTATAATAGCAGAATGGGAACGCGAAAACTCAGGTATTCCCTTATAGGCGTTGAAAAAAAGATTGATGTGGGTACTTTAATGGTAAATATGGATTCCCAGGCTCCAAACAAGGCGGCGGCAGAGGCACTTTCTGACGGCACCATAAAGTTACCGGGCATGGAAGGACACCTTTATCTTAAGCCGGAAAAAACATTTAAAGATTCCCGTTTTGATTTTTATGCAGAGGATGAGACGGGCAGGAAGGCTTATATAGAGGTAAAGGGAGTAACACTCGAAAATAACGGAGTCTCAAGTTTTCCCGATGCACCCACGGAAAGAGGAGTAAAACATGTAAAAGAGCTAATCAGGGCATCGGCAGAGGGCTTTAAGGCTTATGTGCTCTTCATAATTCAGATGGATGGAATGAAGGAATTCAGGCCTAATGATGAGACTCACAGACAGTTTGGCGACGCTCTCAGAGAAGCGTCTGAGGCAGGGGTAGAAATACTGGCATATGAGTGTCAGGTAGGAGCAGATTATATGACAGTAAAAAAAAGTGTGCCTGTAAATTTTTTTTATGAAACTATTTGACCTTGGAACGCATCTAATGTATAGTTGTCAAGGTAATAAAAAGGAAGAGGTATGGGGATGCTATCCATGGGAAGAGAGCAGGTAATTGAAAAAATTCTTATTGAGAATTATTGCAGATATTATAATTTAGCTCTCAGTTATGTTCACAATGAGGCGGATGCCCTTGATATAGTTCAGGAGGGTGCATACAAGGCCATTTTAAAGGCGGAAACCCTTCGTAACGAGGAGTATGCGTCTACATGGATATACAGGATAATGCTGAATGAGATTTTTGGGTTCTGCAGAAGCAGAAAGAATTATATCGTAGAAGACAGTATCAGAGCCGAATCCGAATTCGGTACCTATGACAACAGCAGCTGCTGTGCAGAGGAAATGGATCTGTACAATGCTCTGAGTGGGCTTTCCGACGAAGAGGAAAAGATAATCCGGTTAGTATATTTTAATGGACTGAAGCTAAAAGAGGTTGCGGATATAATGGATCTGAAGCTTAGCACGGTAAAGAGCAAGCTTTACCGTGCCATAGTCAAGCTCAGACTTTCCATGACAACATAGGGGGGATTTTATGAGCGAAAAACAGAAGGGAAGCAGCCGGATACCTGAAGAATGTCTGGATAGGGTCAGGGAAGCTATAAAAAGAGCAAAAGAAGAAAAACTGCATGCTAAGCGTGAGCGCCGGCGGGCGACGATGAGAATGGTGGCAGTTTCTTTTATTTGCCTGATTGTTATCCTTCCCAATGTCAGCATAGATGCGGCACAGGCCATGAGTGGCCTGCCGGTGATCGGCGAATTTTTCAGAGTGATAACTTTCAGAAACTATCACTATATTGATGATCGTTACAGTGCGGATATTTCTGTGCCGGAACTGACAACCGATGATGAGGTGCTCAGTGAAGCCGGTGATGCGGTTAACGAAAAGATAAGAGCTATTTCCGAGCAGTGGATAAGTGAATTTGAGCAGGCGGCAGCAGAATGTGAGGGAAGGTCGGAAGTTTTTGTGGATTATGAGGTGATTGCCTCTGCGCCTGAGTATTTTACACTTAAGCTTATGACATATCAGGGCTCCGGAAGCGGTTATGAGAAGGACTATTATTTTACCATCAGAATTGCGGATGGAAAGGAAATGACTTTAGCGGAGCTTTTTCCTGAAGGGGCTGATTATGTTACTCCTATAAGTGAAAACATAAAGGAGCAGATGAGAAAGCAGATTTCAGAAGACAACGAGAAAAGCTACTGGATTGATCTGGACGACGATGATCCGGTCAAGGCCTTTGAGTTTGACAAGATCAGCACAGAACAGCAATTCTATATTGACAGTCAGGACCGGCTGGTGATTGCTTTCGATGAAGGTGATGCAGGGCCTATGTATATGGGTTGTGTGGAATTCACAATACCTGAAAAGGTGACTGAAAACATTAAATAATTATTGGGCATGGAAGGTAAAAAAATGAGTAAAAAAAGAGGGGTTCTTAAGTATGTAATGATTTTGGCAATGACTGCAGCAGCGTTTATGATCATGTCGGGCTGCGGCGGTAAAACCTACAGCCTTGACGAGGCAAAGCTGGCAGGGAGGCTTCTTTCCGAAGTGGAATTTGACTGTGAACTCTATCAGGTACAAGAAAAGAAGGTGGCAAACTTTATTGAGCTTGAAGGAGCGGAAAAACAGATAATGTATATGGGAAGCGGTTCCTTTGCTGATTCAATGGGAATATTCAGACTTGACAGCAAAAAAAGTGCCCAGGCGGCTATGGAAAGGGTAAATTCCTACCTTGCAGATCTTCAGGATTCATTTGAAGATTATATTCCAGAAGAAGCGGAGAAAGTACAGAACGCCATAACCGTGCAGAAAGGGAGATTCGTGGTATTCTGCATAACATCAGATGTGGAAAAGGCAGCCGCCATAATTGAGGAAAGTTTTGTGGAGGTATCATCTGACGGTGATGACGGCCACAGCGCAGGAGAACCTGATGAGCAGGAAGAGGAAAACGGAGAAGGTGAAACGGAAGGTGATGGCATAAAGGATGATGATAGCTATCCTTACATCGAGTCAAATGCTTCGATTAAAGACTACGGAAAAGTGGTGCTCATAGGAGATGCAGCATATGAAATTTACTCATACAGCGACAAGACTGCCGAAAAATATGCATCTTATGTAAATTCAGCGGCAAAACAGCTGGGGAGCGCTGTGGATGTTTACGATGTCATAATTCCTCTCAGTTCAGGAATAACCCTCCCGGATAATTATTACGAAAAAATAACTTCTTCCAGCCAGAATAAGGCGGTTGAAAGTATAACAGAAAAACTTTCAGAGGATGTTAAGGCAGTCAATATGTATGGAAACCTTATGAAGCATCGAAACGAATATATTTATTTCAGAACCGATCACCACTGGACAGCTTTGGGGGCATATTATGGATACGAAGCTTTCTGCCATGAAAAAGGAGTGATTCCCATTACTCTTGATCGTCATGAACCTGTGGAATTTGAAGGTTTTTTAGGATCGTTTTATAATGACACGAAGAAGAGCGAGGTACTTAAAAAGAACCCGGATACGGTAAAGGCGTATTATCCGATCAGCCCTGATGTTTCTTTAGTGTATACCACTGACAAAGGAAGCAGTTACTCATGGGATGTGATCCACGATGTATCTGACTATCCTTCATCCATAAAATACAGTACTTTCATTGCAGGTGACAATCCTTTTACAGAAATCACAAATAATAATCTGCAGGACGGTTCCGCTTGCATTGTGGTAAAGGAATCCTTCGGAAACGCATTTGTGCCGTTTCTTGTAGATCATTATGAAAAGGTATATGTGGTAGATTACCGCTATTGGAACGGAAACCTGATCCAGATGGCAAAGGAAAAAAAGGTGGATGATGTTATTTTTGTCAACAACCTTTCTATGATCAGAAGCGATTACCTTACCGGCAAACTGGGGCAGATAATTGAATAGAGATTCTTAATATTCGATGCATTTTGATTGTGAAAACTGCATAAAAAATCACTATGGGCACTTGACAATGACGATGAATAATTAGTATAATAAGGGCATAAGAAACGGCTTTTTGTGACTGACGGAAATGCGGATAACCGCAAGGGAGCAGGAAGCGTAGATTGCCGACCGTCTGGGCGTATTTGTTCCTTGCATTTA
>CALZFA010000080.1 GCA_945644815.1 uncultured Clostridia bacterium | reverse complement strand
TTTTCGTAATTCCACATACTATGCCTCCAATTCCCAAGGCCAAGGGCCCTGTATCCAGGTCCAGCTGTCTGCGTCGGCAGGTTGACCGCCCACAGTCAGAGGACCGAAATTCTTCTCATATTCCGCCACATAGTTTTCGTACATTCTTTTATTGTCATTATAGAAGTCAAGTGCCATGCGGCAGGTAGGATGAGAGTCGAGGAAAAGTACCGTATCATACACAGCAAAACCCGTTTCCTGGATTTTGTGCATCAGTTCGTCTCTGTTCATCTTTGCATACCCCCTTTTCTCATATAGCCTTCAAAAGGCAGATCAAGCTCGGGGAAAATGGTTCCCCTGCCAAGACCCGCTTCAAGAGAATAGGTGGTTTTCCACTGTTGAAACGGAACATAAGCGCTTGCAAGGGGAAGACTTCCAAGATACATGGAGTCAAAGCCCATAGCGTTTCCTGCGCTCCCGCCTTGCTGATTAAGCTCCGGAGAGTCCCCTAAAGGGCCGCAGCCTATGGCAGCTCCGCTGCCCATAGTTAAGGGCATGCCTATATAAGGATTTTTAATCAAAACATTTCTCCTTCCATATTGATATATTTATAATTTATGAAAAAACCTCCCGTTTGGTGAAATACCTCTTGAAAAAATACACCCTTTTGTCTATCATAAAAATGAGCACTATTTTAGCACACTTTTGATATAATATAAAGGTGGAGGAAATGTGATGGAGGATCACATCAATATAAAAAAAGGCAAATCAGCAAATCGGCCGGCAGCACCTACTCAGGAGGAACTGGTGCGCTCGCACAAAAAAGATACCATGATATCTTTAGGTGTTTTTTTTGTTGTAACAATAGCTTCATTTTTCTTTAATGAGCTGGCTTCGGACCCGATGCTCAACATAGCTATGCTTTATACACTTGGTGTTTTCATAATCACCAGATATACGAGCGGGTATATTTACGGGCTTATGTTTGCTGTTTTCAGCGTGCTCAGCGTAAACTTCTTTTTTACATATCCATATCAGGACTTTAACTTTTCTCTTGAAGGATATCAGGTGACTTTCCTGGGAATGTTCATAATCGGTATACTTACATCTACCATGAGCAGCAACATGAAGGAGCAGTCGCGCAAACTACTGGAACAGGAAAAAGCCTTAGCAGAGCAGGAAAAGGCTCTCATGGAAGCGGAGAAGGAAAAGATGCGTGCAAACCTTTTGCGCGCTGTATCTCACGACCTGAGAACACCCCTGACAGGAATCATAGGTAACAGCTCTACATATCTGGAAATGGAGCACAGGCTTTCCAACGGAGAAAAAAGAGCATTGATGGAGTATATAAACAACGATGCCAACTGGCTTTTAAATATGGTGGAAAACCTGCTGTCCGTAACCCGTATTGATAACGATACCGCCAGTGTTTCAAAGTCTCTGGAACCGGTAGATGAAGTTGTGGCTGCAGCGGTAATTCAGTTTAAGAAGCGATTTCCCGAGGCAGAAGTCCATGTTACGGTGCCCGAATCAGAACCGGACGATGTCATGATGGTTATGATGGACGCCATGCTCATACAGCAGGTCATTCTTAACATTCTGCAGAATGCGCAGCTCCATTCGGGAAGCACTAAACCTCTGGAACTGACCATCGATGAGGATGAAGATAATGTCATGGTAAGTATACGGGATTACGGTGTGGGAATTGATGGCGACAGAATCAACGATATCTTTAACGGTGCAGGCTTTAAAAAAGGAGAAAGCTATACCGATGGGTATAAAGGCATGGGGATAGGTCTCTCCATCTGTAAAACCATAATAATGGCTCATAACGGGCAAATTTCTGCAAGAAACTGTGAAGAGGGGGCTGAATTCAGCTTTTCACTTCCTAAGGAGATTGAAGAATAAAAGGAGGAAAAGAAAATGTACCAGAAGCTGTCAGTGCTGATAATAGAAGATGAAAAAAGCATAAGCGATTTTATAAGCAAAACATTAAGCAGCAATGATTATAGAATTGTAACCGCCGCCAACGGAAAGGACGGCATGGCACTTATAACATCATCTCTTCCGGATCTGGTGCTTCTGGATCTGGGACTTCCTGACATGGACGGTGTGGAGATTATAAAGAAAACCAGGAAATGGTCAAGCATGCCTATTATCGTTATTTCGGCAAGAACTCAGGAAAAGGAAAAGGTAATAGCCCTGGATGCAGGGGCCGATGACTACATAACCAAACCTTTCGGAACCAATGAGCTTCTGGCCAGAATCCGCACAGCCATAAGACATAACAACAAGATTGTCAGCGACGGAACCAATTCAAACAGGCCTTATTCCGCCGGAAAACTTGTCATAGACTTTGAAAAACGGCGGGTCATCCTTGACGGGAAGGAAATACATCTGACAAGAGTGGAATATAAGATAGTATCTCTGCTGGCAAAAAACTCCGGCAAGGTTATGACATATGATACTCTCATAGATCAGGTGTGGGGACCTTATGCTGATGACAACAATAGAATTTTAAGAGTAAACATGGCCAATATACGGCGCAAAATAGAGGCTAATCCGGGGGAGCCGGAATATATATTCACTGAACTTGGTGTAGGCTACCGAATGCTGGAGGACGAAGGATTGGCGGGAGGATACTGATGGCAAGTACTTTTGGCAGCAATTTTAGAGTAACTATAGGAGAATTATCTTCCAAGCAGGAAATAGAGGTAGAAATCAGCGGCGTTCCCGAAGGAACGGTTATTGATTACGCTCAGCTTTCGGAGCTTATAAGAAGATGGGATGACAGAACCGGAGTCTACGGGCAGCAAAAACCGGAAGCCTCAGAGCGAGAGATTGTATGGAAAAAAGGCGTGGCCGGCTTTGGCGGCGAACTGGGCATTGTAACAAGTAGCACAATAGAGGCTGCAGTGGAAAGCATTGACGCGGACGATTCTGCTGCAGACTCCGGGAAAGAGCACGGACCTGTCCCACGGCCCGGTCATTTTGATTTCGCCGCGATTATGAAAGACGGCATCGACATAGATTGTTCACAAGGAGACAGATTTTCCGAAGACCATATGATAGGACTCTGCATTGCCGGCGGTGTGGCAAAACAGATACTGGCAGGCCGTGGAATTGAAGTGCTTTCCGATATAGATGAAATCGGCGGCAGCAAGGACCCTCTGACCTTTGAGGACATAATTGAATCCGCCCTGGTCGAGGAGGATTCAGTAGGCGGAGTTGTGGAATGTGCGGTTATGGGTCTTGAAGCAGGCTCCTGCGGAGATAGTTTTTTTGACGGGCTCAGATCTAAGCTGGCACAGGCTATTTTTGGAATTCCGGGGATAATCGGGGTGGAATTCGGCAGCGGATTTAAGGGAACAGCTCTTTCCGGCTCCGAAAACAATGACCCTTATGTTATAGATGAAGACGGCAATGTGAGAACCTCTTCGAATAATCACGGAGGAATACTTGGAGGTATAGCAACCGGCATGCCTGTTGTGCTCAGAGCCGCAGTATGTCCGTCGCCTTCTATCGGCAAGGAACAGACCAGTGTGAACCTAAGGACTATGAAGCCGGAATATGTAACAGTAAAGGGAGTAAAATCCGCCTGCAATGTATATCAGATATCGGCCTGTGTAGAAGCGGCTGCTGCAATTGCAGTGCTGGATGCTTTGCTGACGGGTAAAAAGAAAACAGAGCTCTCCAAAGAGCCGGAAAAAACAGAATCTGAAACACGACCCTTCGGCCTTTTGGGGAGAAAGCTCGGGCACAGCTTCAGCCCCCGCATACACAGACAGATAGGAGAGGCCTGTGGTGAAATTTACGACTATGTTTTGTTTGAAAAAGAGCCGGAGGAACTGGAAGCCTTTATCAGAGGAGAAGAATGGGAGGGACTCAATGTCACTGTGCCATATAAGGAGGATGTAATACCTTTTCTGGACGAGCTGTCTGATGAAGCGGCGGCCATAGGAGCCGTAAACACCATAATCAGGAAAAACGGCAGACTGATAGGCTATAATACAGACTATTACGGATTTATGCATACTCTTGACATGAACAACGTTCAGACAGAAGGTGCCAAATGTCTGGTACTGGGTGACGGGGGCGCTTCAAAGGCCGTATCTGCTGTACTTAATGACATGGGTGCAGGTCAGATTGTGGTAATGAGCCGAAAAGGAAAGGTAAGTTTTGAGGCACTGCCCGACCACAAAGACGCGGACATTCTCATAAACACCACTCCTGTGGGAATGTATCCGGATACGGGTAAATCCCTTGTGTACCCGGGGACATTTACCAAGCTCAGATGGGTGGTAGATCTGATATATAATCCACTCAGAACCAATCTTTTATGCCAGGCAAAGAAATCACTGATAGAACCTGTTTCCGGCCTTCAGATGCTTGTGTCCCAGGCTGTTTATTCGTATATGCTTTTTACCGGCAGAGTAATTGAAGAAAGAACGCAAATAACAGAAAAGATTGCCGGTTCCATAAGGGGCGAAAAGCAGAATATTCTGCTTATCGGCATGCCCGGAACAGGCAAGACGACTGTAGGTTCTATCCTGGCAGATATGCTCGGCCGGGAACTTTATGACACCGACGAAATGGTAGTGGCAAGGGACGGCAGAACTATTCCGGAAATTTTTTCCGAAGAAGGTGAAGAGTATTTTCGGGATCTGGAAAGCGCTGCGGCATCTGAACTTTCTCAGAAGACGGGAATTGTTATTTCAGCAGGAGGAGGGATTATCACCAGAGAGGAGAACTATTACGCTCTGGCCGAAAATTCCTTTATCGTGTTCCTGAGCCGTGATTTATCATTGCTTCCTACAAAAGGACGCCCCATCAGCCAAAGTCAGCCTCTGGAGCGACTCTATCAACTGCGCCTGCCCCTATACAGAAGCTGGTGTGACGTTGAGGTTGATATGAATGGCATGACGCCTGAGAAAACAGCAGAAATAATATTAAAGAGGAGCCAATCCCTGTGATATGGCTCCTTAATTTATTATACAGCAGGCCCCAGAGGAATGTTAGGGAAAACAGGCTCGCCGAAATAGATATATACGAACTTGACGCTGTAAAAGTCTACAACCAAAATGTTGCCGTCTGATATGTCCTGAAGCAGCAGATAATTGTTGCCTACACCAACCAGAAATCCAAAGCGTTCTTCGGTGTTTCCTGAGCCGATAAGCTGCTCTACCCTCACGTAACGCCCTATCTGAGTTCTCAGAAATCCATTCATGTATTGAATAGAGTCGTAGTCTATAGTCTGCTCGTATTCAGGCGGTACCATAGGATGACTGGGGACATTAAAGCTGGGACTCTGACTTCCCGATGTGCCTAAAGAGTTTACATAGTCTGTCATGCCGCTGAAATTCAGCGGAAATTCAGGCTGCTGCTGTATCTGGGGTGCCGATGCCTGCCTGCGGGTGACGCCGTTGTCGTCTGTAATGATACCTTGGCTGTCTTGCATTCCCTGCAAACCTTGCATCTGTGTGCCGCGTAAACCCTGGGTGCCATGCATCTGAGTTCCGGGCATACCCTGTACTTCCGGAATCATACCGGGCGCTGTTCTCGTCTGCACTTCGACTGCATTTTCAGCTGCGGTCCGGATTGCAGCAGGTTCAGCAGATGCCGTAGCTTCTGTCGGTACAGCTGCAGATGCTTCTTCCAACTTAATCTTGTCACCAATATGTACCTCACCTTTCCTGATCATCCTTGGTGTAACAACGTTTCCGCCGCATGGTGCCATAAAAAACCTCCTTAAGTATCCTTATATAGTTCGGTAGGGATATAGAAGCAGTGATCACCTACCCGATTATGTATTACGCCGACTCTGGTGGGAAAATATGTAGGACAGGTATCGCTGTAGGGATTGAAGAAGAACAGGGACTGATCCACGCCCTGCAGCCTTCCGCCGTCAAGCGCCCAGTCCACTATGTCGTAATGCTCCTGGGTGGGCGTCATGTTGTAGATATTCTGAGCATTGTATTGACCTCCTACAGTCTCCCGCATGCATACAAACTG
>CALZFA010000079.1 GCA_945644815.1 uncultured Clostridia bacterium | reverse complement strand
CTATTTCCAGTATTACATCAATACCTTTTTTGAGTTTCTCAATGACCGGTTCCTTAGGCGTACCGTAGCGTCTGCCGTAAACCTGTGCATGTTCCAGAAAACCATCCGCTTCAATGCGTCTGACAAACTCATCCTCACCCACGAAATAATAGTGCTGCCCGTGAATCTCCCCTTCCCTGGGATTCCTTGTAGTCATGGAAATTGAAAGCTCAAGCTCCGTCTCCTCAAGCAGCCTTTTGCAGATGGTTCCCTTGCCTGCACCCGATGGCCCGGAAAGTATGAAGAGCTTGCCCGAATGTTTCTGGTCTAAGTTCATTGATAACTCCTGTTTTTATCTTTTCTTGAAATTTTATTTTAGCACATATTTATGTCTTTTTCAAGTGCATAATGCCGTCATATCAGGATTATTCAATGTTCTGCACCTGTTCCCTTATCTTTTCTATCTCGCTCTTGATCTCAAGCATGTAGTTTGTGATAGTAATATCGTTGGCCTTGGAGCCGATGGTATTTGCCTCACGGTTCATTTCCTGCACCAGGAAATCCAGCTTTTTGCCGTCAGGCTGGCTGCTCTTTTCTATTATGCTCTTCAGCTGATCCAGATGGCTGTTGAGACGTGTAATTTCCTCATCGATAGCACACTTATCCGCAAAAACAGCAGCTTCCACCAGAATTCTGTCCTCCGGCACCTGGACGCTTGAGCCTACCAGATCCTGAATTCTCTCCTTAAGCTTTGCCGTGTAATCCACGACAACCTGCGGAGCACGTTCTGCGATTTGATCGAGAATTTCTTTCACATGCGCACCCTTGGCAACAAGGTCTTCTGCCAGCTTCTCGCCCTCAACAGCTCTCATTTTTTCAAGGTTTACTGCTGCTTCTGAAACAGCTTCCAGGATTGCCTTCGTGATTTCTTCCTCGTCCTCCACATCAGGGATAGCCTTCATAACGTCAGGCAGTGACGCAAGGAACTGCAGGGAAATATCCCCGCTCAGGTCAAACTCACCTCTAAGTTCCGTAAGATTATCGTAGTACTGTTTTGCCAGCATGGTGTTGAGTTTGATATTTACATCATTTTCGGTGATGTTTTCCACTATAATCGAAACATCAACCTTGCCTCTGCGTATTTTATCCTTTACAGCATTCTTGATTTTGTCCTCTGCAAAGGCATAACGTCTGGGCATTTTAATAGTGATGTCCGAGTAACGATGGTTTACCGACTTGATTTCTGCTATTATGCTGCGTTTTCCGTCTGTATATTCGCCTCTTCCGAAGCCTGTCATGCTTTTAATCATACCGTTTTTTACCTCTCATTTCCTTTTTCGTATGATTGCCCTTTGATTGTACACGATTTCCGTGGAAAAAACAACCTGAAATATGATATACTAATGTACACGGACAACTATGCAAGGAGAACACTGATATGGCATTTGACGGAATCACAACCTGCGCCATGGTGCGGGAGTTAAACGAAAAAATATATATGGGAAAGATCGAAAAGGTCTACCAGCCGGAAGCTGACGAGCTGGTATTTAACATACACACTAAGACGGGAAACTGCAAGCTCTTTGCTTCGGCAGGGTCTGCCCACGCAAGGGTGCATTTTATCGAGGAAAACCCGGTGAATCCACCTGCCCCTCTGGCTTTCTGCATGCTTCTGAGAAAGCACCTTCAGGGCGGCCGCATTATCGCCATCGAGCAGAAAGGTTCCGAAAGAATAATAGAGATTTCCATAGAGACCCTTAACGAGCTTGGCTTTACCGTTTCAAAGAAACTGATCTTTGAAATCATGGGCAAGCACAGCAACATAATACTTACAGACATTTCTACAGGCAAGATCATCGACTCCATCAAAAGAGTCTCCTTTGATGTGAACAGGGTACGCCAGATACTTCCGGGCATGATATACCAGTATCCGCCGGAACAGGACAAGATTCCTTTCGGTGAAATCACCGGAGAGCAGCTTGACTCTCTTCCTGCCGACGGAAAAACCATCTTAAGAAGCGTCGGCGGCATTTCACCTGCCTTTGCTGAAGAGCTGGCAGAACATGTTTCAAGTCGCAGCGAATATTTCTTCGGGGTAAAAGACGGAATCCTGGACGGCACCTCCGGCAATGCCTTTGTATATCTTGATGAAAAAGAAGCGCCGGTGGATTTTTACCCTGTACCTCTCAAATGCCTGAAGGAAAGCTGCAAAACACTGGAGTTCAGCAGCCTGAGTGCCGCCATGGAATTTTATTTCAACAAGAAAGAGTCTTCCAACAAGGGCCGCCAGAAATCCCACGATTTAATCAGATCCGTCAACACAGCTCTGGACAAGATGTACCTGAAGAAAAAGCGCCTTTCCGAAGACCTTCTCAAAGCGGAAAACTCGGAAGATCTGCGCCTTTACGGCGAGCTTCTTACCGCCAACATACATTTGATAAAACCGGGAATGAAGTCGGTGGATGTAGTCAACTATTACGATGGCTCCACAGTAACCATACCGCTTGATGTTAAGCAGTCGCCGGCAAAGAACGCCCAGCACTATTTTAAGAAATACGGCAAAGCCAAAACCGCCGTCAAGGAAAAACAGATTCAGCTTGAGGAAAACGATGGTGAGATTAAATACCTTGAGTCCGTCCTTGCTTTCCTGGAAAACACAGATGATGTAGACGAAATAGAATCCATCAGAAATGAGCTTGTTGAGACCGGCTATGTTCGCCGACGCAAACAGCAGGGAGGTTTCAAAGAGAAAAAATACAAGCCTGCCCCTCACCGCTACACCCTTTCCAACGGGATGACGGTACTGGTAGGAAAAAATAATAAGGAAAACGATTATCTCACCTTCAATACTGCAGGAAACCGTGATCTATGGCTCCATACAAAGGATATACCCGGCTCGCATGTTATCGTGCAAAGCAGCGGCCAGGAACTGGACGAAAAAGCCATATTCGAGGCGGCAGCCATTGCCGCATATCACAGCAAAGCACGCACTTCGGAAAATGTACCTGTAGACTATGTGCCTGTAAAGTACGTCAAAAAGCCTGCCGGAGCCAAACCGGGCATGGTCATCTTTACAAACAACAGGACTGTGTGGGTTAATCCTGCGCTGCCGAATCAATCAGATTCAACCGATACAAAATAATATGCGATAATAAAGCAAGCGGCCGGGCTGCATATTCGGGGAAGTAAAGTTAATTGGGGTTTCACTTAAATGTAGGTATTGGTTGGGGTGCTGAAAAAGAGCTTGACCTATCGACTTTCGTCGATGTTGCCAAAGGAGAGCGTAAATTGATTCTTTGCCAACATTTTTTGCCAACATCAGACCGCTTTCTATATTATTACTAATCTATTGTCACAATGCGCCCGGCCTGACGCCATCCGTAGCCTCCCATTTCTGCCAGCTTTTCATGGAATTCTTCGCTTTCAAGAATCTGTCTGAAGGCTCTGACCTGCGGAAGCTCCAGATTTTCCTGCCTTATGGCAAAATCGTACTCCTCAGTTCCTACCTCAATAAAATCCAGTCCCATGGCATCTGCTGCAGATTTTACTCCCATTCCCGCGTCGATTTCTTCTGAAGCCACCAGTGCCGCAACAGCCATATGGGTTGCCGCTTCCTTATCATAGCCATCTATCATGTCCGGAGTGATTCCGGCCTGTTTCAGCTTATAGTCAAGCAGCACTCTGGTTCCTGCTCCCCTCTGCCTGTTGACATAACGAACTCTTGTCAGGTCTTCCACGCCTTTGATACCCAAAGGATTTCCCTTTTTAACCATAATTCCCTGTATCCTGTCAACCCCTTTTATCAGAGCCATATTTTCTCCCGGGAATATATTCTCCATATAAGATACGTTGTACTCACCTGTTTCCTCGTCAAGGAGATGTGTAGGTGCTATTACCGTTTCTCCCCGCGAAAGGGCCATAAGTCCTCCCATGCTGCCCACATGAGTCCCCGAAAGATTCATCCCCGGAAAGCGTTCCGCCATCATATCGTTCATCACATCTATTATCATGTCATGGCTGCCTATGGAAACCAGAGTGTTTTCTATCTGAACAAGGTCAGTGTAAAGCTCCACGTCTACAGTCTCTCCTGCCTCAAAGCCCTCACTTTCCTGGGGTATGACGCAGAATCCGTCTGCACGCACCAGACTCATGGCCGCTCCTGCACCTCTGGCTAGCGGTGCACAGACAAATTTATCTCCCACCTTGCCAACCTTAACTCGGACATACTCCCTGTGCTTCAGTGACGATACTGTTCGTTTGGAAAGAACCGCCTTCACTGTCTTCCTCGTACTGCTCCCCTTGTTTGGACTCAGGCCTGCCATTATACGCAGCACAGGTTCCGCAAAATTTTCGAAAGCAAGATAAGCGCTTACAGGATAGCCCGGCAGTCCAATTACCGGTTTTCCCTGCACAATGGCCAGAATTACCGGCTTTCCCGGCTTCATGGCTACTCCGTGAACTATCACCTGTCCGATTTCGCGAAGCACGTGAACCGTATAATCCTCTGTGCCTGCGCTGGAGCCGGCATTGATTATAACCATATCGCTTCTTTCCGTTTCCTGAAGCACTGTCTCCTTTATCTTCTGATAATCATCAGGGACTATGCTGCACCTGTGCGGTACTCCGCCCGATTCCGTCACCATAGCCGCAAACATTCCTGAATTGGAATCGATTATGTCGCCTTCCTTCGGGTTCTCATGAGGCATAATAATTTCGGTTCCTGTGGGTATAATTGAAACCTTCGGTTTTTTGAAGATTTCAAGGTTCAGGATTCCTCCCGCAAGCAAAACTCCTATATCCACCGGCCTGATTGTGTGGTGACTTGGCAGCAGCATTTCTCCTGCCGCGATATCCTCTCCGATAGGTCTTACATTCTGCCAGCCCGGTACCGATTTGGTTATGGTCACTACTCCCTCACCGGTTTCCATAACATCCTCAGCCATAATTACAGCATCAAAAGGTGATTTTACAGGATCACCCGTATCTATTATCCTATATCCACTGCCGAGACTTAGAGCAAGGGGTCTTTCCTCACCGGCCTCTGCCGTTTCAGCAGATTTAACAGCGATACCGTCCATGGCAGCCGCATTGAAAAGAGGCGAACAGCATTTTGCATATACCGCTTCAGCTGTAATTCTGCCTAAGGACTCATAGGTGTCCGTCCTTTCCTCTTTCTGTCTTAAACACCCTGCCTCTTCAAGGGCCTGCATATATTTTTTCCGTGCCTCCTCAACAGGTGTTGTCTTCAGGTACAAGTTTCTCTTTGCCATGGCTGCTCCTATTCCCGTCCCTGCTCTTGCTCATTAATCTGAGTCAATACCATATTGAAATATTCCAGATAGTCTGCAAACACATCCCCGAAGAAAAGATATCCGCCATCTGCCGATACAGTGGCCACAGCCTGCGAAAAGCTTCTGTCTGCAGTAAAATCTATGGAAATTTCCTGTTTTTCTCCCCTTCTTATTCTGATAAACGAATTGAGTATACCGCTGTATACGGTGTTTTCTTCGCTCACCTCAATGCGCGCCAGTGTCTGGCTGTCTATATCAAAATCGTAGATTTCGCCGTTGAGATTGAGTGTGCCCACGCCTGAAACTATAAATCCGTCATCTGTACTTTCGCTGTCGGTGAAGTCCAGCGCAAGTGTGCAGTTTTCAGCTTTTTCCAGTCCGAATGCGGAAAGGTTTCCGGCCTGCATATATTCTATGTCGTTTTCGGCTGTGGAAAGGCTAAGGCTTATGTCCTGCGGCTCTGCAGGTGTCTTTCCGTCACCGCCGCAGGCTGTAAATGTCAGCACCAGCATTATGCACATCATTGTTGTCAGAATTTTTTTCATATCTCTCCTCCGTTTTCAATATATTCTCTCACAAGCAAGAAAAAATCCGTGTGTCACTACATTCCGGGGTTTACAATGCATCCTTTGGACAACTCTTTACACACTCAAAGCATAGAATACATAGCAATGCCCATTTATACATCTATTTTATCAAGATTCTTCCACCCATAACGAGCAATGGAAATAATCATAGAGGCTTCGCTGACAACTTCGTCCAGAATTCCCGCCCATGAGCCCACCAAAATATCATAAATAATCCACAGCGGAGAATTAATAAACATTCCTGCTATCCTTACTTTGCGCGGG
>CALZFA010000078.1 GCA_945644815.1 uncultured Clostridia bacterium | reverse complement strand
AGAACAAAAAACGCTAAGAAAAGAAAGTTTTAACTTGACTTTTCTTAGCAGGTTTCTATTTCAAAAAGGAGGTGTTTCACGATGAATGAAACCGATTAGAATACACGATGCGTGAGGACATTGTAATGTGTATGGAGGAACTCGAACTCTCTCAGAAACAGGCAAAGGCACTGTATAAATCACCCTGCCCTCTGAGCGATGTCTACGAGGAATTTAAGGACAGAGAGGTTTAACATATGGATACTATTCGTGATTCCATTGAAACGGAAGCGGACAAAAGTATCCGAAAGGCGAAATTGTTCGGGATGTCGGAAAACTGCTTGAATCAAAGGAGTATGAGATTAAAGTTCTTGACCTTAACGCAGGTGTGGGCATATATCGGAGAGATTGTCTTTAATATGCTTGTCCTCATTGGCTCAGTCAAGATGTCAGACCGCGTTATCCGAGAAATGATGGGACTTTAGTGAGAACTTGGGTGCAAATGCACCTAAGTTTCAAATGAGTGCTTGATATTTTGCAAAAATGGTGGCATAATATACTTGGAAGTTAGGGTAAATTACCCGCAAGTTTTAAGTGACCGGAGGCTTACAATGCAAAATATTATTAAGCGTGACGAATATCTTAGCAGAATTATTGACAGAAAGGAAAACGGACTGATTAAGGTTATTACCGGTATCAGAAGATGCGGAAAGAGCTTTCTCCTGTTCAATCTGTTTTATGATTATCTAATCGAAAGCGGAGTAAAAGAAGAGCAGATTATTATGATTGCCCTGGATGATGATACCTTTGTTAAGTACCGTGATCCTGATGAATTGTCAAAATATATTCGCGGTAAAATCACGGGCTCGGATATGTACTATATTCTCATTGACGAGGTGCAGTACGCAATCACAAAAGATGAACTTAAAAATCCTGAGAACATCAGGCTTTACAATGTACTCAACGGTCTTATGCGACTTCGCAATGTTGATATTTATGTAACCGGAAGCAATTCAAAAATGCTTACGAAAGATGTATTGACCGCCTTTCGTGGCAGAGGTGACGAGGTTAAGATTTACCCAATCTCTTTCAAAGAGTATTATTCCTTTGTGGGCGGAGATAAATCCGACGCCTATGAAGAATATGCTCTGTACGGCGGGATGCCTCTTGCTTTAACAAAAAAGAGCGACGCAGACAAGATGAACTATTTGCAAACTCTTTTCACCGAAGTATATTTCAAAGACATTGTGGAGCGTTACGATATAGAGTTGCCGGATGTACTCAGCGAATTAACGGATGACCTGTGTTCTTCCGTTGGTTCGCTTACCAATGCAAGTAAAATTTCAAACACCTTGCAGACAGTAAAAAACATTAAGGTTTCAGGTACAACCGTTTCAAACTATCTGAATTATCTGATTGAATCGTTCCTGTTCAGCAATGCGAAACGATATGATGTAAAAGGAAAGAAATATTTTGAGTATCCGTCAAAGTATTACTGTACCGACATCGGACTTCGCAACGCAAGGCTTAATTTCAGGCAGCAGGAAGAGACTCACATAATGGAGAACATCATCTATAATGAGCTTCTGTGCCGTGAGTATTCTGTTGATGTCGGTGTTGTAGAGATTGTAGAAACGGGCGGCGGAAAAAGATCTAAAAAGCAGTGTGAGATAGATTTTGTAGTAAACAAAGGTTCTAAAAAATACTATATCCAATCTGCACTGAATGTTTCGGAACCGTCAAAGCTTGAAACCGAACTCAGACCTTTGAAGCATACCAAAGATTTCTTCAAAAAGATTATTATCAGCAAAACCTCAATGAAGCCATGGACAGATGAGGACGGAATCCTTCATCTTGGGCTTTATGAGTTCCTGCTGAATGAAAATTCTCTTGAATTGTAAACTCAATTCCGATGACATCAGCGAAGAAAAGACATTTAAACGAGAGGTAAGTCCGCTGCTTCAAATCAAGGATGCGTACCCGAAGATGTTGATTGCCAGAACAGGCAAACGGACAAAACCTTGAGATATTCTGGGCTTTGTCCGCTTTTTTGCACTATAGCGCGGACAGACCAGCCATTTTCAATCCACCCTGTCCGCATGCCATGCTCCCTGAGCTCGAGGTCCTCTGTCAAGATTTCGGACAGACCCGCACCCCCACAAAAAAGCAGCTATAGAAATCCCGCGCCGAACATGGTACAATAAAACCATAAAAAAGTGAGCCGGATTTCCGCGGCAAGTGAGCCGGATTTCCGTAAAAAGTGAGGTGAGGTGCCGTGACAAAACTGAACAAAAAAGAAACATTCATATTCACATGTGTTGCGGCATTGGTCATCATCGCATATATCTGCCGCATAGCCGGCAACATCAGCGACAATGATTTTTCAAGACAGTTAGGGATTTTGCGCGCTCTTATATACATCGGACTGTTTATTACATGGGGATTCTCAATCAAAAACCGCATCATGCAGAGCCAGGCGCGCCGGTACATGATGGAAATAGCCGCCTTAATAGTATTCTGGTTTCTTATCAGGACCTTGAAATACCATTTCATTCCTGCGGAGACTTACCCCAATCTGGTACGTTATATCTGGTATATGTATTACCTGCCTATGCTTTTTATCCCGCTGCTGGCGGTTTTTGTATCCATGTCCATAGGGAAAACGGAGGACTACCGTCTGCCCAAGACGAGGGCATTTCTGTACGTACCCACATCATTCCTTTTCCTGCTGGTTATGACCAACGACCTGCACCGGCTGGTTTTTACATTTCCCGCTGATGCGGACCTATGGACAGATAATAATAACGGATACGCCATAGGGTATTATCTGCTTATGGCGTGGATGTTCATGTGTGCCGGCATAATGCTTGTCAAATTGTGCAGAAAGAGCAGGATGCCCGGAAGGCGCAGACTTATTCTGCTGCCGGCAGTACCAATGGCGCTGCTGGCCGTTTATATGGTGCTGTACTATACCCACGTGGAGTGGCTTCGCATTATATTGGGGGATGTGACTGCGGTCACATGTATTTCATATGTAGTAATACTGGAGCTTTGTATAAATTGCGGATTTATCCATGCGAACACCCGCTATATGCAGCTGTTTGACGCGTCAACCGTAGGAGCTCAGATTACCGATGAAGGCTTTAACGTACTTATGTCTTCTGCGACGGCCAGACCTTTTGACAGATCGGTACTCTGTCAGAGCGAGCAGGGTCACGTCATGTCAGAAGACGGAATCCGCCTTTCATCGGCCCCTATTCAGGGCGGCCATGTGGTATGGACAGAAGATATGTCTCCCCTCCTGGAGGTGCTTGCTGAACTGGAGGAGGTCAGGGAAAATCTAAAAGGTACCAATGACATTCTTGAAGAAGAAAACGCCGTCAAGGCACGTGAAGCCCACATCATGGAAAATGACAGGCTGTACAACATTGTTCAGAGAGATACGGCGAAACAGATCGTTCTGATGGATCGGATGATAAAACAGGTTGAAAGGGCATCTTCGGCGGATGAGCAAATTCATCTTCTCAAAAAAATGCTTGTAATCGGTGCATACCTGAAACGGCGCAGCAATCTTGTTTTTCTGGCTGACAAGTCGTCAATGCTGGAAACAAAAGAACTTGACCTTACCATCGGCGAGTCCATGGACAACCTGGAAATCTGCGGCGTTGTCTGCGGCTTTCGCTCCGAACTGACAGGCTCCATTCTGTCGGTGCATCTCATGACCATGTATGACTTTTTTGAAACGGTCACAGAACGGTCTCTGGACTGCATGACTACCATGATGGTTAACGCAAGAAAGACGCAAGAATCTTTTATCTTGACCATAGATACTGATTCTTCTGCCGATTTATCCGACCTGGCATCAGATACGGTTGAAGCGGTGCGGGATGAAGATGACGAATGGCGGCTCGTCCTGCGCATTGAAAGAGGAGGTGACAGCCGGTGAGCAGATTCAGGAAAAACTCCGTCAAGGAAGCCCTCGACAACCTGCCCAGCGGAGTATGCTTTTTTGATAAGAACGGTTTCGTGACCTTGTGCAATCACCAGATGCAACGCATTGTTTTTGAGATGACAGGAAAAGATTTGCAGAGTCTTCTGGAGCTGGAGCATGATTTGTCCGGCAATGAAGTTGTACTTCTGAAGGACGGCAGTGCGTGGCGGTTTTCCCGGGAAAAGATCACAACAGACGACGGAACTGTTTATACTCAGGTTACCGCCTCGGACATTACCGAACTGTACCTGAGAAGCAAAGATCTGGAGGAGGATAACCGGAAGCTGAAGGAATATGCAGAACGGATGCGCCGGTTGTCAGCCAATATCATAACACTTATACGCGAAGAAGAAATTCTCAACATGAAGATGCGGGTTCATGATGATATAGGCAGAAGCGTAATCGCCACAAGGCGGTTCCTGCAGCAAAAAAGACCTATGGAGGAACTGGACCTGACGGAATGGAAAAATGCGGTCCGCCTGTTGAAGCGCGAAACCGAAATGCCGGAAGAGCAGGATGCCCTTGCCGGACTCATGACATCGGCATACAGTATGGGAATCAAAATTTTTATGGACGGAGAACTTCCCCAAAATCCCGCCGCCGAGGTGCTGACTGCCGCCGTCAGGGAGTGCATGACCAATGCGGTGCGCCATGCCGGGGCCAGAGAGCTCTATGTGCATCTGACCTGCGATGATAATACTGCTGTCGCCGTTATTACTAACGACGGAGCTCCGCCGGAGGCAGAAATCACCATGGGAGGAGGGCTGTCCTCACTGAACATACGCATCAGAAAATACGGAGGAAGCATGAGTATAAAAACAAGGCCCGGGTTTGAAATGACGGTAACTGTACCGGTGTCAGCGGAGGAAGCATTATGATAAATGTATTGATTGTAGAAGACCAGCGCATGATGCGCGAAACCATGGAAAACTATATCGGACAGGCGGAGGGCTACAGCCTGGCAGGCTCTCTTGCCGGAGCCGGATTTTCAGCAAAATTCTGTGCATCCCACCAGGTGGATCTTGTCCTGATGGATGTCTGCACCGAAAACGATGAGAGCGGATTTGAAGCCACCAGAGCTATCAAGGAGCGCTTTCCTGAAACCAAGGTCATAATAGTCACCTCCATGCTTGATTCAAGTTATCTGGGCAGAGCCAGAGAAGTCGGTGCGGACAGCATATGGTTCAAGGATGTGAGCCGCGATGATCTTATGGAAGTGGTGGAGCAGACCATGAGGGGGGAAAGTGTGTACCCGGACAGAACGCCCAAGGTCATCCTGGGAAATGCCACCAGCTATGACTTCACTGAAGCGGAGGTCAAAGTACTGCGTCTGCTGGTGGAGGGAATGACCTATAAGGAGATAGCCGAAATTCTCGATGTTACGCCTGATTGCGTAAAGAAGCATACCAGCAGCATGCTGTCAAAAACCGGATTCAGTTCCAAGACAAAGCTGGCTGCCATGGTTGTCAGCAAGCGCCTGATTGTAAACGGATTTTAATTTAATAAAGAATAAAATTTTTAATGGCACCTGATTGAAAAAATCAGGTGTTTTTTTGAAAAAATCTGCCGGAAGTACCCATTTGGGGAATGCGCTATTTCAAACAAATCCTTATAATGGTAGATAATAGTAAAAAACTATACTCATCTGAAGAAAGCGGGGTGAAAAAATGCGACGGGTCGTTGTAGATATGCAGAATTATCTCTTTGCCGATGCAGTTGCACAGGCATTAGAAAATGCTGACTCGGACTTTGATGTCCGCAGGTCGGAAGGCCCGGAAAAGACCGCAGAGCTTTGCAGCCTTTGTGAGCCATATGCATTGCTGATGGAAGTTACGGGATATGCACCGTGTAAGTTAGAGGAACGGCTTAAGATACGGGATGATATAAAAAATCACAACCCCCACTGCAAGGTGGTCCTCATCGTCGATGAGAATTCGGAGAAAAGGCTGGCACAGCAGGTCACTCAGGCTAAAAAAGACGGTTTAATTGATAATTTTATCTATGGCTCTGTTTCAGCCGCCTACTTGTCGGCAGTGGTTGACACGCTGTGAAAAAACAGAGGTGAAAGATAGGAAAATGAGAGAATTAGAAAGAGAAAAAATATTTGAAAAGGAGGAGAGAACAAACGAATGAAAAAAGATAAAAGAATAAAGCCAAAAAGAATAGTTAGCCTTCTTCTGGTGTTCGCAGTGACGGTGGCAATGATTCCTGCAGGACCGTTTTCCGTAACCGAAGAAGCCTTTGCCGTCCAAAACGGTGACGAAGTCAAAGTCGACGGCGGTGTGAAACTGGGCGGCTATGGCAGCACCAGCTTCTACTACGACTGCG
>CALZFA010000077.1 GCA_945644815.1 uncultured Clostridia bacterium | reverse complement strand
AATATATACGCGTGCCCGCTTACCGTCAATGAGCATTCGTTAGTCATCTTTCGACCGGATTTTACAGATTAAGACGGCAGTCGTGTCCGGCAGCTAAAAAGCGTAGCAAAAACTCCACCAATTTTGCTGAAAAAAAGGTAAAAAGGCGAAAAGCTATTGACGGTGTACTATGCCATATGGTACACTTAATACGCAAAAGGATATTTGGGTATAATTCTATTTGGTTTTTTCAGGTTCAATCTATGAAAGGGGAACAGCAATACATGTTTCAACTCGACTTAAAAAGCCGCAAGTCCATATACGAACAGGTAACAGACAATCTTAAAGAGTTGATAATGACCGGCAGGCTGGCTAAAGGGGAAAAGCTGCCGTCGGTCAGGGAACTTTCCAAGGCCATTACTGTCAATCCTAACACGGTACAGAAGGCTTATCGCGAGCTTGAGCGTCAGGGCTATATCTACACCACAAGCGGAGTGGGGACCTTTGTGGCGGACAGAAACAGCATTAAAGCGGACGAACGTGAGCTTGCGGCGGCTAAGGATGCCTTTGATGAAGCATTCAGAGAATTTCTTTTCTTAGGCCTTTCCTATGATGAGGCCAGAACCGTAGCACTGAAAATAATTGAGGCAAGGAGGACATCAGATGATCAAGATTGAACACCTGTCAAAGAGTTTTGAAGGCTTTAAGGTGCTGGAGGATTTTTCGCTCACAGTGCCAAAAGGTTCCATTTATGGGCTTATGGGGCTAAACGGTGCAGGAAAAACTACTGTAATCAAACATCTGTGCGGTTTTTTGCTTCAGGACAGCGGTACTGTGACCATCGACAATCAGGAAGTGCCGGACAACGAGAAATTGAAACAGCGTGTAGCATACATACCTGACGAACTTTTCTTTTTCCGCAGCTACAGCCTCAAAGAGATGGGGAAATACTATTCAGGCATATATCCGAGATGGAACCGGCAGCTTTTTGAGGAAATGACTCAGGACTTCGGGCTTAAGCTGACAGGAAATATCGGTAAATTTTCAAAGGGCATGAAAAAGCAGGCGGCCTTCTGTCTTGCCATGGCATCTGTACCTGACTACCTGATTCTTGACGAGCCTGTTGACGGCCTGGATCCCGTAGTACGGCGCAAACTATGGCGCTACATAATGGCAGATGTGGCCGACAGAGAAATGACTGTGCTCATCTCCTCTCACAATGCCAAAGAAATGGAGGATGTGTGCAACTACATCGGTATTATTGCAGGCGGAAAAATGATTTTTGAGGGAGATCTGCTGGAAATGATGCCTGCTTCCTTAGAGGAAATTTTCATAGAAAAACTTGAAGGAGGTACCGTAAATGAAAAATAAGAATGTGTTCGGCATATCACCCGCACTTTTAAGAGAAAATCTGAAGCTTTGCTGGTATCTGCCGGCTCTTGCTTTCGTGTTATACTTTTTTGCGGGCATTTTTCCTATAATCATCAATCTTCCGGACCTTAGCTCCGTCACAGACTACATAGAGGAATCGCTAAACAACTACAATATCACATATCCTGTCTATATGGCGGGAATCCCTCTGGTGGCAGCTATGCTGATGATGAGCTTTTTTCATAAGCCTGCCAAAGCACTGGCTATGCATTCCCAGCCTTACTCCAGAGCAAAGCTTTTTAACAGCCATGTGCTTGCCGGGTGGATTATGTGCATCCTTCCTGTTTTTCTGATGGCAATGCTGTATCTGAATTTTATGAAGGACATTTATACTTTCGAGGATGTAATCAGGTGGCTGGCAAGCTCCATAGGTATCATCACCTTCTTTTACGGAATGTACATTTTTGCCGGCAGCCTGACAGGCAATTCGGCTATGCATCTGCTCCTTTCAGGGCTGTTCTTTGTCATAGTGCCGGTGCTGCTTATTCTTGTATCCACCTACTGCGAGAGCTACATTAACGGTTTCGTTTCCTTACCTGACTATGTGAGCGACGCCATGAGATGTTTTAACCCTCTGATAATGATGCTGACAGAGGGTATGAATAATGTGGCTGCAGTCAGAACCACCCTTACCTATCTGATCCTGGGACTGTTGTTCATCGGTGCAGGCAGCATGGCATACAGACTTGCCAAGCTGGAAAATGTGGGTGATTCTATCATTTTCCGCACTGTAGAGGAAATTATCACTTACCTGGTGGTTTTCGTAGGGATGACCATCTTCGGCTTCTTTTTCCAAAGCTTTGATGAAAGTACAAAAGGCGTCCTTATCCTGGGCATGGTAACAGGTACGCTCATATCCTTCTTTATAACAAAGGTTGTAATGGCACGATCCGTGAAGATATTCAACCTTAAGAACCTTAAGTCGCTGGTCATTTATGTGGTGATAGCGGCCGTCTTCACAGCCTTCACCGTTTACGACATCTCCGGAATTTCCAGGCGTCTGCCTAAGCTGGAGCAGATAAGGTCCGTAAACTGTGAATATATGTTTGACGGTTACGAAATGGATTACTTTGCCTACGGTTCTTTCAGAGAGCTTTCAGATGTTGCAGAAATCACCTCGCCGACAGTTATCGGCAAGGTTTACCAGCTTCACAAATATATCATCGAAAACGATTTGCCGTGTGAGCTGCAGCGTGCTGCCAGATACGATATGTACGATAGCGAAGGTCAAACGGTGCCGATAGAATATGTAAGTTTTGAATATGAGTACAAGAACGGTTCTGAGTTCAAGCGCCGCTTTTACCTTGCCCTTGATGACAAGACAGTTGAGCTTATTAACGATATAGTCACCGATGCGGATTTCAAGAAAGCAATTACGCTGTCAGACAAGATACCGTCTGAGCTTTATGATGACTCATTTGCAGCGGTGGAATATGGCGGCGATACTGTTATTATAAGCAGCACATCTGAAATCAAAAAAATAATTGAAGCCTACGACCGGGATGTATATAATAGTAGCTACATGGACATCTACAAGCACACCGTTTCAGATGACAGATTATCTGCTGATGCTGAAATGCTCAGCGATATATACTGTTCAGTTTCCATTGTGTTCCCAAACGGCAGTACAAAGTCACAGGATGCGGAGATCCGGTTCTTTGTAGACGAATATCACCCTGAGGTCTGGAAATTCCTTGAGGAATCAGGATATGTCGGATAAGGCGAATACTGCGGATGAGGCGTATTGATTTATGGATAAAAAAACTATTGTTGTCGGTGGAGGAGCTTCCGGTCTCTTCTTCGGAGCCGCTGCTCCGGTCTCTTGCGGCAGTGACATCTTAATACTGGAAAAGACCGATAAAATCGGCACCAAACTTCTTATGGCCGGCTCGGGCCACTGCAATCTCACCCATGCCGGCTCCATCAAGGAGTTTTTGTTATGCTACGGCAAAAACGGCAGCCGCATAAGAACCTGCCTTTACAGGCACAACAACCTGGAGTGTGTCCGCTTTATGGAGCACCTTGGAGTGCCTTGCTCCCAAAGAGAGGACGGTAAAATTTTTCCTGCCTCCATGGACGGCAGAGATGTGCTGAAAGCGCTCCTGAAAGCTGCGGCGGAGAATTCGGTCACTATCAGAAAAAATGCTCCCGTAAAGGCTGTGAGGGCCCTTCCGAAGGGTTTTGAAGTGACCGTTGGCGACGGGCATACAGGCGTGCATACATATCGGCATGCAGGAAAGCACCGCACCTTTATATGCGAAAATCTTGTTATTGCCTCAGGCGGTGCGTCTTACCCCTCCACCGGCTCCGACGGCAGTCTTTCTGATGTGCTCAGAAGGGATCTTGATATCCCGGTGAATGCGCTGCGGCCTTCCCTGGCTCCCGTCTATGTACAGAATTATCCTTTCGGCTTGCTTTCCGGAATCAGTTTTAAAACCGCAGGTCTGAAAATATATAAAAGGGATTGTGAAAGGGTTCATGAAGCATCAGGCGACCTTCTCCTGACGCATAAAAACTTTTCGGGTCCCCTTATGCTTAACAACTGCCGGTACATTGACACCGGTGACAAAATACAGCTGGACTTCATCGCTCCGCATTCAGCTGCTGACCTCCGCTCACACATAAAGAAGGCCCTTAAGGGCAGCAGCAGCAGGACGCTTACATCCTTTATGGCTGAAGAATACAATCTTCCCAGACGCTTTGCAGCAGCAGTTCTTGAGCCCCTTGAACTTAAGGACAAAAAGCTTTCTTCTCTCTCGGGCGTTCAGATAAAGGCTGTATCCGAAGCCTTTGCGGCGGCGGAATATTCTGTCAGCGGCTTGGGGAGCTTTCGTGAAGCCATGGCCACAAAAGGCGGCATCTCCCTTGATTCCGTAAACCTTTCCACTATGGAAAGCCGGGTATATAAAGGTCTTTATTTTATCGGCGAAGTTCTGGATATAGATGGAGACACAGGAGGCTACAATCTGCAGTTTGCGTACTCATCAGCCAGGACAGCACTTGATTCCATTTACGAAAAAAATGTATAAACGGTATACAAAGCCTTTCCCAATCACCTCCCTTTAGCATAGACTGATACGGGAGGTGTTTTTATTTGAAATTTTCCAATAGATTTTACATGAGACAAATTGACAAGGCCCTCCGCTCTGCTCCTATTATAAACACTGCAGATTACCCCAGACTGGTGCTTTTCAGCGACTGTCACAGAGGCAACGGCACCTGGAGCGACAGCTTTCTTAACAACAAGACTATCTATGAGGCTGCCCTGGGTTACTACTTTGAGCGGGATTTTACCTATATCGAGCTGGGCGACGGTGATGAGCTGTGGGAAAACAGATATTTCTCTGATATAGAAGAAATACACGGGGATATTTTCAGACTTCTGGAAAGATTCAGGGAAACAGGCAGAATGTTCATGTTGTGGGGAAATCACGACAGAGTCAAAAGCCGTAATGGTTTCAGGTCAAAAGCGCTGCCTCCGTCAAGCGAATCCCTGATTATAAAATGTGCCGGAAGAAAAGGCGAAGATGTCAGATATAATCTGATTCACGGCCATCAGGCTGACTTTTTGAACAATCATCTCTGGAAGCTGGCGCGCTGGATGGTAAGATATCTTTGGCGGCCTCTTGAACTTGCCGGAGTCAAAGATCCCACAAGTGCAGCCAGAAACTACAGTAAAGGTAAGATTATAGAGGAACGAATGTCAGAATGGGCAAAACTGAATAATACACACATTATTGCAGGTCACACTCACAGACCTGCCCTCTCTCACAGTCGGGATGGATGGAGTTATGCCAATACCGGCTCTTGTGTCCACCCAAGCACCATCACCTGCCTGGAAATCGACAAAGGGACCGTCTCCCTTATTAAGTGGGCTGCCTGTGCCGATGAAAACCAGTATATTCACATCTGCCGGTATTTAATCAGCGGCCCCGAGGATTTCTGTTGACTTTCTCTTTAGACGGTATATAATAAATTGAGAATGGTTCTTATAATCATTCTTAATTTTAGTTTTACCAATTTATTTACTTACGGATTCATTTACGGAGGAAAATTGTGACCACATATAATACTCAACAGAAAAAGCAGCTCATGGACTTTCTGAAAAAGCACCCTGAGCAGTCATACACTATAGATGAAATAGCAGCTGAAATGAACGCGGATCCCGATTTTGCCAATCCTCCCGGCAAGAGCACCATATACAGACTCATGCCGGGTCTGGCAGAAGAAAATCTGGTGAAGTGCTTTGCCGGCAAACGGGGAACCAAAGCCTCCTACCAGATTATAGGCGGAGAAAGCTGCCACTTTCACATACACCTTAAATGTACGGACTGCGGCAAACTTCTCCATATGAGCGACAAGGATTCACATACCATTGCAGATGACATCCTTAAATCCGGCGGTTTTGCCCTTGACCTGGGCAGGACTACTCTGTTCGGGCTATGTGAAGGGTGTCGCAGGAAAGGAAATCACACATGATGAAGACAAAAAAAGCCAGGCGGCCTTTGCTGCTGATTTTTATTCTCATATTTGTACCGGCATTTGTCCTGTCTCTATCCGGCTGCAGCAGGACGCCGTCACCGGATGAAAACGGTCAGACAATTCTTGTATGCGGTTTTGCCCAATATGACTGGGTCAATAATATTCTCGGCGAAAACCCTTCCGGTATAGCGGTGGAAAGGCTTAATGAGAGCAGCGCGGATATGCACAGTTACCAGCCCACAGTGGCGGATATGGTTAAAATAGCGGACTGCAGCCTGCTGATTTATACGGGAGGAGAGTCCGAATTCTGGATTGACGAAGCGATTCTCTCCTCGGGGAAAACCGATTCCTCCTGCCTTTCCTTAATGGAAATATTTGAGGGTCCTGAAAAGCTCTGTGAAAACTACAGCGACGCTCTATCGGAGCACGAGCATGAGCACGAGGCCGACAGTGAGGATGAGCATGAGCACGAGGCCG
>CALZFA010000076.1 GCA_945644815.1 uncultured Clostridia bacterium | reverse complement strand
TGTCCCGGATCCCTCTGCGAACGCCATAATTGGCATGTAGCAGATAATCAAGACGATGCACATAATAGCAATCAAAATCTTTTTCATCTTTTCCTCCTCCATAAGTTTTATATTTTTTATTCTTAATTAAAATATTATACCTGTTTATCATAGCACTTATATCTCCCTTTGTCAATATGACGGGTGGCCTTTTTTACCCTCTGATGTTTGAAAGATATTCCACAATCTCTTTGAACACCGGCAGCGCTGTGGCAGAGCCTGAGGTTCCATCCTCTGCAAACACGGTAATAACAAATCTCTTCACTTTACCTTCCGCAGCGGCAATATCGCAGTATCCCGTGAACCAGCAATCCTTTACATCTCTCCCCTTCCTGGATGCCTCCGCAGTGCCCGATTTGCCCCAGACAGGCGCCGTCCACTCCACATGTGAACCGGTACCGTATGTCATGACGCTTTTCATCATGTTCTGCAGCTTAAGGGCCGTCTGCGTAGAAATGACCTGTTCTTTCTCTGTCCCTGTCCCCGCCCCCGCCGGAACTGCCTGCGACGCGGGGGCGGCCCCTTCGCCCGCCAGCAGACGAAGGGGGCCGGCAGTGCCGCCGCCTGCAATAATTGCTGTTATCCCGGACACCTGAAGAGGCGTCGCCAGCAGCCGGCCCTGCCCGATAGAAATGTTAGAAATGTCCTGTATTGCGGTTTCTCCTGTCTCCGGAACATAACCCGAGGTTTCCTCAGGAAAATCTTCAAATACTTTTGACCCCAAGCCAAGCCGACAGGCCATTTCCAGTATTTTCTCCCGGCCCACGGCCTGACCCAGCTGTACAAAATAACAGTTGCATGATTTTGCAATAGCCTCATCCATGTCGATTTCTCCGTGTCCGCCGTCCGGTGCAGTGGAACACGCAACAGAGACTCCTTCCGCCTCTATATGCCCTTCACAGCGGTACTTCCGATCTGTGGTGCATATGCCGTTTTCCAGAGCCGCAGCTGCCACCACTAACTTAAAAACAGAGCCTGGTGGATATGCTGCCTGGAGGCTTTTATTAATAAGGCAATCGCTGTCTTCCGTCAGGTATTGCGAAATATTGTTGGGGTTAAATGTGGGGACTGAAGCCATTGCCAGAATTTCTCCGCTGGCGCAGTCCGCAACTATGCAGGCACCTGAGCTGAATTTTGAAAGCAGGCTTTCACATTTTTTCTGCAGTCCCAGTTCAATAGAAGTCACCACACCTCTGTCTTCGTCGGCAAGTTTCTCTGAACTTTTTATCGACGGCGCAATCCCCGGAAGAATATTTCCTGCCGCATCGGCGGTAAGCACCAATCGGTTTTCCCCAGCTTTAAGCTTTTTCTCAAACAGGTATTCCAGACCTGATACTCCTCTTTTTTCCGCCTGATTAAGATATCCCACCAGATGACAGGCAGGCTGCGATGCTGAATACCTGGAGCGGCTTCTGAAAACATAGGCATTGCATCCGTCCTTCAGCCTCTGATTCACCTCATCATCATAGTCCTCGGTTCTGTAAACATAATAATCGGAATCCGCAGAGGCAATCTGAGATCCTCCCATCATGTCAAGAAGACTTCTGTACTCTGCAGTCATTCTTTCTTTTTTTACGATGTAATAGTATTGGTAGCTGCCTCCTGTTATAGGCTTTAAATTTCTGTCAAGTATCTGACCCCTTGTATCAAGACCTTCTACGGCTATCTCATGCTGGGATGTAGCCGCTTCAGCAAACTCGTCATGGCACAGTATCTGTATATAAAACAGTCGACCGGCCAAAGCCAGCACAGGTATAATAAAAATCACAAGGGCTGTTTTAACTCTTTTTCTGCTTTTTTCCATAAAAAAACCTCCAACGGTAGTTTCTCCGTCAGAGGCGCTTTCATTCGTTTTTGACATAAATCCTGCGGCCTAATTGCAGACCTTCCCGCAGATATAATCCACAACGTCCTGTATACTCATGTGCGTGCTGTCGATTTCCTCCGCGTCATCGGCCTTTCTCAGAGGATTAAGGGCGCGATTGGAATCGTTGTAGTCTCGCTGCAGAATCTGCTCGAGGACCTCATTAAAATCGCTTTTCTGACCCTTTTCAACCATTTCTCTGTGCCTTCTCTGTGCTCTTTCCTCGGCTGAAGCCGTAAGAAAAAACTTATATTCGGCATCTGTCAGCACATTGGTCCCTATATCACGGCCGTCCATTATGACGCTCTTTGTGTTCCCCATCTTTCTCTGAAGTTCTACCAGTTTGCCGCGAACCGAACCTAAAGCGGAGCAGTCGGACGCCGCCCTGGAAACTTCAGGAGTTCTGATTCGGTCGTTTACCATTTCACCGTCCAGAAACACATTGCCGCCGGCAAAATCGATTTCTGTTTCTGCCAGCATTTCCGTCAGTGCCGGACCTTCCTCCATAGGAATTCCCAACCTCAGCATCTTAAGCCCGATGGCACGATACATTGCACCCGTATCTATATAGTCTATACCCAGACGCTTTGCTACCGCCTTGGCAATAGTGGACTTTCCCGCACCGCTGGGACCGTCTACAGCAATTCTGAAAAGTTTTTGGGTCATTTATCCTTCCTTCTTTCCTATGAGTTTTTCTATCTCTTTTATGAAGGTGTTCACATCGGTGAACTGGCGGTAAACCGACGCGAAACGCACATAGGCCACCTCGTCCACATTTTTGAGCTGCTCCATAATAAGCTCGCCGATGTAAGTGCTGTCCACTTCTTTTTCCATCTGGCTGGCAAGCTCCCGCTGAATATCGTCTGTCATCTGTTCCATGCGTGCCATGGATACCGGGCGTTTCTCGCAGGCTTTTATAATGCCGTTAAGCACCTTCTGTCTGTCAAAGACCTCTCTGCGGTTGTCTTTCTTAACTACCATAAGTATGGTTTCCTCAACCTTCTCATAGGTGGTAAAACGCTTGTTGCATCTGTCGCAGCCACGTCTTCTTCTGATGGCATGTCCTTCTTCAGTAGGACGTGAATCTATAACTTTGGTATCGGGATTATCACAAAACGGGCACTTCATACCTTTACCTCCATTTTTTGGTCTTCTGTCTTTACACTATACCACATCTTGCGGTCCCAAGTCTACTAAAATAACATCATCGCCTACAGTTTTTACCTTTTCCCACTTTATAAGAATGTCGTTTTCGCTGCGGCCGAACCAGCCCAAAAATCCCCTCTCTCCGGGAAGAACTATCCCTCCGATAACGCCTTTTTCCAGATCTACCTCTATATCGCTGACAAAGCCCATACTCCTGCCGTCATATATGTTTATGACCTCTTTGTTTTTTAGTTTGTCCGTACTCAGCATATCTTGTCCCCCTGTTTTTTGTTTTTATCTTTTGATGGTAAAGTATATTCTGCCTCCATGAAAATATGCACCTAATAAAGCATTGCGGCCCTGTTGTTAATTTGTTACATTTCTCATTGACTTTTTATCAGATTAATTGTAAAATTTTAAGGAGCTGTCACATTAGCGAAAAAGCAGCAGATTAATGTGGCAGCCCTTTTTTCATATGTCATATGTTTAGAGCTTCTTTCACAGAACACCGTAGCCGGCCATGAAAACACCATTAATCGTTATACCGCGCTATCAGTTCAATGGTATCCGGTAATGTTTCCATCTCCGTCTCCGCCACTACATAAGGATATGTAATAATCTGCGACACAGCGGTATCGGCAGCAGGTTCGGTGAAAAGTGCGGTAACGGCCAGGTTTGTGCCGTCTTTGGATTTTTCCAGCTTCATTTTTTCTATGGAAAGATCGTAACCGGCGGTAGGCTTTTCTCCCCGGGTAACCACAACATAAACCTTCCCGTCCACCAGACAGCCCAGAGCCCGCTCCAGATCGCGATACTCAGGAATTACATCCTTCTCGATAGTGCGTGGTATCTTATCCTTTGGAAGCTGAGTATATTTAACAGTTTTTCCTCCGCCAAGGCCCATAAATCCCGATGCAAAAGCCCCATAGGTGAGCGCTCCGGCCAGGGCCAGGATTCCGAGAGTAATCAAAGTTCTCCGGGACGGTCTTCTCAGCAGCTTTCTCTCCCTCTTTTCGTTATTATCACCCATAAAAAAACTCCCTTCGCTCATTCATAAAATCTCATATAATTTTATGTCCGCAAAGGGAGCCGTATTCATTTTTTTGCAGTGCACATACTGTTGTACAAAACCACCTGAGATAAACCGGCTATGCAGGATTTTCTACAGCGACCAGTGCAGCGCAGACAATATCTGCCGCAGTCATTTTGTACTTGGCCTTAAGTTCATCAGGCTTGCCGGACTCGCCGAAAGTATCCTGCTGACCCACCATGGCCATTCTGACCGGGAATTTCTTTACCACAACCTCAGCCACCGCGCTTCCCAGACCTCCGATAACTGAATGCTCCTCACAAGTTACGATTGCACCTGTCTCACGGGCAGCCCTGACTATGATTTCCTCGTCCAGCGGCTTAATGGTATGCATATCTATTACACGCGCCTCTATTCCCTCAGATGCCAGTTCCTCTGCTGCCATCATTGCCTCGTTTACCATAATTCCTGTCGCTATAATAGTCAGGTCATTACCTTGACGGATGCAGCTGCCTTTGCCCAGCTTTAACTCTGAAGCCGCAGCCTCATCATAAAACATAGGAACAGCAGCACGGCCCAGTCTCACATAAGCCGGTCCGTTCATTTCAATGACCTGTTTTAAAAGAGCCTCTGCAGATGCTCCATCGGAAGGGTTCACCACCACCATTCCGGGTATGGTCCTCATAAGGGCAATATCCTCAAAGGTCTGATGGCTGGCACCGTCTTCACCTACGGTTATTCCCGCATGGGTAGCACATATCTTTACATTGGCGTGAGTGTAGCCGATGGAATTTCTTATAATTTCAAAAGCTCTGCCTGCTGCGAACATGGCGAAGGTGCTGGCGCAGACCACCTTTCCTGAAAGTGCAAGTCCGCAGGCTGCAGCATAAAGATTCTGCTCTGCTATGCCCATATTAAAAAACCTGTCCGGATATGCTTTTGCAAATTCCGCTGTCATAGTAGACTTTGAGAGGTCGGCATCCATTACTACCAGATTTTTATTTTCGGCTCCGATTTCAACCAGAGCCTTGCCGTAAGCCTGTCTGGTAGCCATCTTCTGCTGCTTTACTGCCTCTGCAGGTCCTTTTGCCGCCTGTTTAACCTCTGCCATTACCATTCACCTCCCAGCTCGCTTACTGCCTGTCTTGCTTCGTCTTCGCCGGGAGCTTTGCCGTGCCATCCCGGATTATCCTCCATAAAGGAAACTCCCCGTCCTTTATTTGTTTTAGCCACGATTGCCGTCGGCTTTTCCTTGCACTCTCTGGCTGCATCAAATGCGGCGAAAATTTCTTCAAAATTATGTCCGTCTATTACCAAAACATTAAAACCAAAGGCCTTGAACTTTTCGTCAATTGGCTTTACCGTCATTACGTCGTCGTTTTTGCCGTCAATCTGCAGACCGTTCCAGTCTACAATAGCGCAAAGGTTGTCCAGCTTATAATGACTCGCAGCCATTGCGGCTTCCCATATGAGTCCTTCCTGGAGTTCTCCGTCTCCCAGGAGCACATAGGTTCTGCTTTTTTTACCGTCCATCCTGGCCGCCATGGCCATGCCTACAGAAACGGCAAACCCCTGCCCCAGAGAGCCTGTGGACATTTCTATTCCGGGAACCTTATCTCTGTTGGGATGACCCTGCAGGCGGCTCCCCAGCTTTCGAAGGCTCCAAAGCTCTTCCACCGGAAAATATCCTCTCTCGGCCAGTGCAGCATATTGAACCGGACCTGCATGGCCTTTAGACAGGATGAATTTATCTCTATCATCCATATCCGGGTTTTTAGGGTCGATATTCATTTCTTTAAAATACAGTGCAGTCACTATGTCCGCCGCTGAAAGTGAGCCGCCGGGATGCCCCGAACCGGCCTTATGTACTGCTTTCACAATGTCCACGCGCAAGCGGGCGGAAATTTCCTCATACTGTTTGAAATCCATTTTTTCCTCCGGTTTAATATATATTTTATGAGAAGGTCCTTCCCCTTCTGAGAAGGGCCTTCTCTTTTTTAACGATTTTCCGGCAGATTGGCAATCCCCAGACTTACTCCCAGTGCCTCGTCAACTACCGGCAGCTGGCTGTCTGAAAGAGAGCCGATTCTTTCCTTGAGTCTTTGTTTGTCAATGGTCCTGAGCTGTTCCAGCAGAACCACCGAGTTTTTGCTGAGTCCCCCCTGTGTGGCCTTTAATTCTACATGGGTCGGAAGCTTGGCTTTCCCTGTCTGTGAAGTCACGGCGGCCACGATGATAGTCGGGCTGTATTTATTTCCTACATCGTTCTGTACCACCAGTACAGGTCTTACTCCCCCTTGTTC
>CALZFA010000075.1 GCA_945644815.1 uncultured Clostridia bacterium | reverse complement strand
ACAAAGAACACAAAATATGTATGTTCAAATGATAAATGTGGATATAGAGAATAAAGACGGAGGTATTTTATATGGTAGAGTTTCATGCAACCACAATATGTGCGGTAAAACGGGGACCGGACGATGTCTGTATCGGCGGTGACGGTCAGGTTACTATGGGTGAGACGGCTATTATGAAGAACGGAGCAAAAAAAGTTAAAAAGATCTATAAAAACAGTGTTCTAACGGGATTTGCAGGTTCTGTGGCCGATGCCTTTGCGCTGACCGAAAAATTTGAAGAAAAACTCGAGGAACATTCCGGAAACCTTAAGAGGGCAGCAGTGGATCTGGCGCAGATTTGGCGTTCCGACAAGGGTATGAGAAGTCTGGATGCCCTTATGATAGTTGCCGATAAAGAGGATCTTTTGGTTATTTCCGGAAACGGAGAAGTTATTGTACCGGATCAGGACTTTGTGGCCATAGGTTCAGGCGGAAACTATGCTTATGCCGCAGCTAACGGTCTGTTTAACCATACGGATATGACGGCAGAGGAAATTGTAAAGGAATCGCTGAAAATAGCAAGTTCCATCTGCGTTTACACAAATGACAACATTTCTGTCGAAAAGTTATAGGGGAGGTATTTGAAAATGGCAAGCAAATTATACAGTATGACTCCCAAAGAAATAGTTGCGGAGTTGGATAAATATATAATCGGTCAGGACGAAGCCAAGAAGTCAGTGGCTCTTGCACTCAGAAACAGATATAGAAGAAGTCTGCTTTCTGAAGAAATGAGGGAGGAGATAACGCCTAAAAATATCCTGATGATGGGACCTACCGGCTGCGGGAAGACAGAAATTGCCAGAAGGTTGGCAAAACTTATGGATGCCCCTTTCGTAAAAGTTGAAGCTACTAAGTTTACAGAGGTTGGCTATGTAGGCAGAGATGTTGACTCCATGGTAAGGGATCTGGTTGAGGCTTCCATGAGAATTACAAAGCAAAGTAAGCTTGAAGAAAAGTATTATATTGCCGACAAGATCGTGGAAGAAAAGATAGTAGAGGCAATTATTCCGGGAAAGAACAAGAAAAAAGCAGGAACATCACGGAATCCTTTTGATTTTATTATGAACAGCGGAGGATATACCAGCCAGAAACAGCAGTATCTGGACAGTCAGGCAGCAAAAGGAGAAGAACCTAATAAAGAGGATCTGGACATTGAAATGGCCAGAGAGCAGGTGAGAGAACAGCTGAGACAGGGGTTGTTAGAGGAACAGTATATTGAAATCGAAGTTACTGCAGCACCTAAGGGAAACCAGCTGGATATGAGCAACGAGGGAATGAGTATCGCTATCGGCAATATCTTCGGCGATATGATGCCTGAAAAGACAAAGAAAAAGAACTGCAAGGTTAAGGAAGCACGCAAGATCTTAAGAGAACAGGAGGCACAAAAGCTTCTGGATATGGATCAGGTTTCCGACGAAGCTATTGAAAATGCAGAGCAGAACGGGATTATTTTTATAGACGAAATTGATAAAATAGCATCAGGCTCCAGAATGACTTCAGGTGCAGATGTATCCAGAGAAGGTGTACAGAGAGATATTCTGCCTATCGTAGAAGGAAGTGTAATCAATACAAAATACGGTCCTGTAAAAACAGATCATATTCTGTTTATAGGGGCGGGAGCTTTCCATACTGCTAAACCGACGGACCTTATTCCTGAGCTTCAGGGGCGTTTTCCGATCAGGGTTACACTGAACAATCTTTCCAAGGAAGACTTTGTCGAAATACTCACCAAACCGGAAAATGCGCTTTTAAAACAGCATAAGGCGCTGTTGGAAACAGAGGGAATAGAGGTTGAATTTACAGAGGATGCCATTGACCAGATTGCTACAATGTCTTTCCTTATGAATGAGCAGACGGAAAACATTGGAGCCAGAAGGCTTCATACGGTCCTGGAAAAGCTTCTTGAGGATATTTCCTTTAATATTCCTGAAATGGATACAGAAAAAGTTGTCATAGATGCGGAATATGTAAAGGAAAAATTCCAGGAAACGGTTCATGCTGAGGATTTGGACAGATATATTCTGTAGGTTTGCTTAAACGCCGGGAGGGCGGATTTAAAAGATGAGTAAAGATATTTTGGGTAAGATAAGAAGACTGAACTGGGTGCTCAGCGAGAGCACCACGGGCAGCCTTTCATACCAGGATTTGAGCCGCATACTCAGTGAAATCATTGCCGCAAATGTATACGTTCTGGATGCAAAAGGAATGGTGCTGGGTGTAGCGTATACCGATGCCAGTGACACATCTACATTTGAGGACGAGCTTGGTTTCGAGAAGGTTTCCGATGAGGATAACAAAGGTTTCCTGGCAATCAGTGAAACAATGGGTAATCTTATAGGGGATGAACTGATACCTGTTCTGGGTGAAAGCTATAACATGAAAGACAAATACCATGCAATTATACCTATCGTGTGCGGAGGTGAAAGGCTTGGAACACTTCTCATGGCCAGGTATAAGGCCAGATATGATGACGAGGAGATCGCACTGTGTGAATACGGCGCCACTGTAGTGGGGCTGGAAATCCGCAGAAATATTCAGTTGGAGCATGCTAAGGAGAGGAACCTGAGACTTTCTGTTGATATGGCTCTTGATACTCTTTCCTACTCCGAAAAGGATGCATTAAAGAAGGTCATGGGACAGCTTGAGGACTCTGAGGGTCTGATTGTTACCAGCAAAGTGGCATCGCAATACGGGCTTACAAACTCTGTGGTGGTAAATGCACTGAGAAAAATGGAAAGCGCCAGACTTATTGAAACCAAATCCCTTGGCATGAAGGGTACATATATTAAAGTCCTAAATCCGTATCTGAAAGAAACAGCGATAAACTTCTGATAACGGATTTCCAACTTTAAACTTACACATGCTCCCTTTTTGCGGCATATACTGCAGAGGGGGGTATTTTTATGCGAAGAGTGGTTACCATATTGCTGGGTATTACCCTTGTGGCCGCAGGTGGTCTGATGATGTTTAGAGACTCATACGGAGAAAGCATATCCGGTGCGGCCGAATCCATAGCTGTAAATTATGTGGCTATGAAAATCAATGCAAGTCTGCGTCAGGGAATGTACAGCGCGGATCTTGACGGGCCGTTGATACATGTTGAAAGAGACAGTGAGGGAAAGATTAAATATCTTGAGCCTGATTCAAGGCTGATAAATAGAATTGTCCTCGAATTTATGTCGGGGGTTAACGAAACATATAGTATGGAAGACACACAGGTAGTAAAAGTAAATCTTGGTGTAATTACAGGAAGTAAGATTATTTCGCAGATGCCTTTTACAACAAAAATAAAAGTGCAGCCTCTGAGTCTGACTAAATTTCAGTATGAAACAGAATTTGAAACACAGGGAATAAATCAGACGCGATACTGTGTTTACTGTACAATAAACAGTAAAATACGCATACTGGCACCTTTCACGGACAAGATTTCAGAGATAAACAGAAAGTTTCTGCTGGCAGAAGCTGTGATAGTCGGTGATGTACCGGAAACCTATGTGGATGTGCCTGAGGAGGATATCCTTGATGCATTAAATTAAATGACAAAGCCGAGGAAGGTATGGTATAATATCAACTATGTTAAGATTTAATGAAAACAATGAAGTAATAAGAGAAGATGAATACAGGGCTGTTTTGGTAGGCTTACAGAAAGAAGAGGATATTTCCTATTCCATGGAAGAGCTGAAAGGACTTGCAGAAGCGGCAGGCGCAGAGGTACTGGGGCAGATGGTTCAGAATCTGGAAAGGCCAAATACCGCAACCTTAATCGGGAAAGGAAAGGTTGAAGAGCTTGCCGAAATTGTTAAAAACATGGATGCTGACACTGTAATCTTTAACGACGAACTGACGGGAATGCAGCTAAGAAACCTTGAAGATGCCGTTGGTGTGAGGATAATAGACAGAACCATACTGATTCTGGATATTTTTGCTGACAGAGCTTCATCCAAGGAGGGCAAGCTTCAGGTAGAACTGGCACAGCTTCAGTATCGTTTGCCGAGACTGACAGGATTCGGAAAATCTCTTTCCAGGCTGGGCGGAGGAATAGGCACCAGAGGTCCGGGTGAAAAGAAACTGGAAACCGACAGACGTCATATCGAAAAAAGAATGTATGATATCAAAAGCGAGCTGGCTCAGATAAAGAACACCAGAGGTGTACAGCGTGCAAGGAGGGAGAAGAATGAAATACCCGTAGTGGCTCTTGTAGGATATACAAATTCGGGTAAATCGGCCTTGATGAACAGACTCATGACATTGACAGAGAAAGAAGAGAAGACCGTATTCGAAAAGGATATGCTTTTCGCCACGCTTGATACTCAGCAGCGCAGCGTCACTTTAGATACTAATCACCGGTTCATACTGGTGGACACAGTAGGTTTTGTGAGCAGGCTGCCTCATTCACTGGTCAATGCTTTCAAAGCAACGCTGGAGGAAGTTGCATATGCTGATCTGCTTATCCACGTGGTTGATGCTTCCTACGAAAACCATGATTTTCACATAGAAGTAACCAACAAGGTTCTCGAAGAAATCGGAGCGGGAGACAAAGAAAAGATTATTGCTTTTAATAAAATCGATCTGCTGGAGGAACAGTCTTCCGTAATACCTGTTGCCGGTGCAGAAAATGTTTTTATTTCGGCTAAATATGACAGGAACATAGACAGGCTGATAGAGATCATAAAGAACAAAATATTCAGCGACATGGTAAGGGTGCAGATGGTGATACCTTATACAAGGGGGGATATTTCATCTTATCTGTGTGAAAGAGCCAGGGTTTTAGCCGTGGAGTATAAGGAAAACGGTACTTGGTTTGATGCTGAGCTTAAAGCAGCAGATTATCAGAGGTTAAAGGAATATGAAGTTATATAGCACAGTGCGCGGACAGGCACAGGCAGAACAGGTTGTTGAAAAATCAAGATTTATAGCATATGTGAGCCCGGCAGAAACGAGAGAGGAGGCAGACGCTTTCATTGCCTCTATAAGAAAAAAGCATAAAGATGCTACTCACAATGTACCGGCTGTGGTATTGGGAGACAAGTTCCAGATTCAGTGGGCTTCTGACGACGGAGAACCTCAGGGAACCTCCGGAGCCCCTATTGTTCAGTTTCTTGTAAACGAAGGAATAACAAATGTGGTAATTGTGGTCACCAGGTATTTCGGAGGAATAAAGTTAGGGACCGGAGGACTGGTTCGCGCGTACACGAGCAGTGCCAAGCTTGGAATTGAGGCTGCAGGGATCTGCCATGTAGAGGAAATGTGTGCGCTTACATACGAAATTGATTATACATATCTTTCAAAGCTGCAGAATATATCATCAGAGGGGCTCTTTGACATTACGGATATAGTATATACCCATGTGGTACAGGTTACCCTGTGTCTGCGTCCTGAAAATCTTGATGAGGTTACGACAATGGTAAAAAATCTTACAGCCGGCAAGGGAATATTGAAAAATCAACGATTAGAACTTGTTAAAAATTAGACATTTAAAATATGTGAAAATTCCATTGACACTAATTCCTTATTATGCTATTATTAGTGTCGGCTCGTTTTGAAGGCTGCTTTCAGGTGCCGACAAACAGCTGAAAAAAGTTTTAAAATTTGCTTGACAAATCAGAAGAAATACTGTATATTTAATAAATGTGTCGAGCAGATAAAAAAGACTGTGTGGGAGTTTAGCTCAGCTGGGAGAGCATCTGCCTTACAAGCAGAGGGTCACAGGTTCGAGCCCTGTAACTCCCACCATATACCAGAGAGATGGCCTGGTAGTTCAGTTGGTTAGAATGCCAGCCTGTCACGCTGGAGGTCGACGGTTCGAGCCCGTTCCAGGTCGCCAACTTTTTAACAAAAGCTAGATATGCTGGTGTGGCTCAACGGTAGAGCAGCTGATTTGTAATCAGCAGGTTGGGGGTTCGATTCCCTCCACCAGCTCCAGTTTATCGAGGGATTCCCGAGTGGCCAAAGGGGGCGGACTGTAAATCCGTTAGCTGAGCTTTCGATGGTTCGAATCCATCTCCCTCGACCAATTTAATAATACGCGATGGTAAAACATTGATATGCGGAAGTGGCTCAGGGGTAGAGCATCGCCTTGCCAAGGCGAGGGTCGCGAGTTCGAATCTCGTCTTCCGCTCCAATTTTTATGCGGATGTAGTTCAATGGTAGAACCTCAGCCTTCCAAGCTGATGGCGTGAGTTCGATTCTCATCATCCGCTCCATTTTTTCCACTTGTGTGGGCTCATAGCTCAGCTGGATAGAGCAACGGCCTTCTAAGCCGTGTGTCCGGGGTTCGAATCCCTGTGGGCTCGCCATTTTTTTTGACTATATTTTGGGGTATAGCCAAGCCGGTAAGGCAACGGACTTTGACTCCGTCATTCGTAGGTTCGAGTCCTGCTACCCCAGCCAACTCGACCCATTAGCTCAGTCGGTAGAGCACTTGACTTTTAATCAAGGTGTCCCGCGTT
>CALZFA010000074.1 GCA_945644815.1 uncultured Clostridia bacterium | reverse complement strand
GTAATTTCATCGGCGCTGAAAATGATTTCCGACATGGAAAGAATCGGCGACCAGGCGGAAGATATTGTGGAAATAGTAAGAAATATGAAAGAAGGCGAGATTCCTAATTCGGGCAATTTAAGGAGTATGTCGGAATTTGCCGCAGGAATGGTAACTGCCAGCATTAATTCCTTTGTGAACAGAGATTTGGATCTTGCAAAGAAGGTCATCTTTGATGACGATGTAGTTGACGGTTATTTTGATAAGATTAAAGGAGAGCTCATTGAAAAGCTTGGAGCGGGAGAAAGCAACGGTGAATTTTTGCTGGATATCCTGATGATAGCTAAATATATAGAGCGAGTAGGAGACCACGCGACGAATATTGCGGAGTGGGTGGTGTACAGCATAACGGGAATGCACCCGGAAGACTTGGAGGTCTGAATGATATACCTTTTGGAAGATGACAACAACATAAGAAATTTCGTGATTTACGCATTGAATAACTCCGGTCTGGAAACGGAGGGCTTCGAGAGGCCAAGCGAATTCTGGGCGGCAGTTGAAAAAAAGAAGCCTTCCCTGGCTATCCTCGACATAATGCTTCCCGAAGAGGACGGAATCAGCGTTCTTAAAAAACTGAGGGTGCACTCCCAAACAAGGGATCTTCCTATAATAATGCTCACAGCCAAAAGCACAGAGTACGATAAAGTTATAGGACTGGACAGCGGAGCGGACGATTATGTTACCAAGCCTTTCGGCACTATGGAGCTGGTGGCAAGAGTGAAAGCACTTATGAGAAGGACAGAACCGCCTGCAGACGGCAGGGAATATTCCATCGGATCCCTTTTTCTCAGCCCGGACAAGCACATCATACAGGCAGAAGGAAAAGATGTAGTGCTGACATTGAAGGAATTTCAGCTGCTTTGTTTTCTCGTAAAAAATCAGGGGAATGTAATGACTCGCGACCGGATTTTGCAGGAGATATGGGGATATGAATTTGATGGTGAAAACCGGACAGTGGATGTACATATCCGAACTCTAAGGGCAAAACTTGGTAAGGCGGGAGACCTGATTGAAACCGTGAGAGGAATCGGCTACAGAATCGGAGGGGAGAAATGACTAAAAAAATTCTGACAGGTGTAATCGGCGTCTCCCTTGTCATTATGCTGGTCTGCGTGGGACTGGTCATGGGTATAATGTACGATTACATGGGACAAAAGATAGATGAACAGATGGCGGACGAAGCTGTTCTGGCTGAAGAAGCTTGGCTGGCAGGAGGTCAGGACTTTCTCGACAGCATGGAGCAAAGGCCCGATATAAAGAGCCGGATTACGGTGATATCCTCTGATGGGAAGGTGCTTTACGACAGCATGGCAGACAGCACTAAAATGGAAAATCATCTGGAACGTGAAGAGGTAAAAGAAGCCCTCACAGACGGTATAGGAAAAGCATCACGCACATCATACACTTTGGAAGAGGACACCAGATACTACGCAAAAAAAACTGCTGACGGTAATGTGATAAGGATTTCAACCAGTCATTATTCACAGCTCGGTCTGCTCCTTGATACCTTTGGCATGATAATTATAACCGTTTCGGTGCTCATCGTACTAAGCGTTTTTATTTCCTACAGAGTGGCAAGAGCGATTGTAAAGCCAATAAACGATATTGACCTTGATAACCCGGACATAAGCGAAAACTACGAGGAGCTGGGTCCGCTGCTTCACAGGATTCATCAGCAGAACATCAAGATAAAGGGGCAGATGGAAAATCTGCGAAGGAGCAGAGAAGAATTCAGCATTATAACCGAAAACATGAGCGAGGGGCTCATCATAATAGATAAAGATGCAGAAATCCTAACATATAACAGAAGTGCAGCCCATATGCTGAGAAGTTCCGGCGGCAGGACGGAAGGCTCCGTGCTGAAACTCAATAGGAGTGAGCCTTTCAGGAAAGCTGTTAACAAGGCCCTGTCGGGTAAAAATGCTACAACATACCTTGATGAGGGGAATTCTGTATATGAAATAATTGCAAACCCTGCAAGTGATAAGGACGAGGTAACAGGAGCAATCATTATCATCATGGATGTCACTGAAAAAGAAAGAGGGGAAACGTTGAGAAGAGAATTTACATCCAATGTTTCCCACGAGCTTAAGACACCGCTCACATCCATATACGGCGTTTCGGATATGCTGGCATCAGGCCTGGTCAAGCCCGAAGATGTAGCAGGATTTGCAGGCACAATCAAAGAAGAAGCATCAAGGCTCATATCGCTCATAGACGATATAATTAAGCTTTCACGTCTTGACGAAAGTACAGGCCCTCAGCAAATGGAAACCATAGATGTTTTTGAAACAGCACGTGATGCGGTGAACAGACTTTCAGTGAAGGCGCAGTCAGCCAATGTTGAGTTGTCCCTCAGCGGAGAACCGTCTGAAATTGTAGGCGTTCAGCACATACTGGATGAAATTATCTACAATGTCTGCGAAAACGCAATAAAATATAACAGACCCGGCGGATTCGTCAGAATTTCTGTCAGAAATGATGATGACGAAAGCCTTATAACCGTGTCTGACAGCGGGATAGGAATTCCTAAAGCCGACAGAGAGCGGGTCTTTGAAAGATTCTACAGGGTAGATAAGAGCCACTCAAAGGAAATCGGCGGTACGGGCCTGGGACTTTCCATCGTAAAGCACGGCGTAATGTATCTTGGAGGCAGGGTTGAGCTGGAAAGTGAGGAAGGCAAGGGCACTGTTGTGACTGTAAGGCTGCCGCGGGCGTAAACGATATGATGTTGGCAGAAAAACATGCAGGGCATGGTTCTGCCAACATTTTTTGTAAGGTTTGCAGGAAATTAATAGATAATAATATAAAAAATTCTAATTATGTTATAGAAACCGGGCATTTACCGACCGCGTCTGCCGGCGCCGCCTCCTCTGCTGGAACCGCCGCCGCCCCGGCCCATTCCGCTGCCTCGGCTGCTGCTCCTGCTGCCTCCGCCAAAGGTCGAACGGGAGCTGCCGGGCCTGCTTCCGGATACCGTGGTACGTGAAGGCCGTGACGACCGTGATGACCCAGATGGCCTTGATGGTCTTGATGTCGGTATAAATATGGGGCGCGTTCTGTTACGCGACCGCCGTGAACTGTCAAACGGAGATCTGTCGTACTGTGATCCGCCATCATCACTTCCGGAGAAGCCGCCGCCCCGTGAGCCTTTGTTTTTTCTGCCAAAGAAGATGGAAGTAATGATTAGCAGTACCAGCAACACAAGAAAAACAATCAAAACCATCTTGATAATCCGGGCGAAGCCGCTTGCCGCAGATGTGTAGTCGTAGTCTGAGCTGCCGCCTGCTGAACCATCATACTCACCGCTGGCGCCATATATATCAGCAACGCTGTAATACAGCGCGTCGAAAACAGAGCGGACACCGCTGTCGTAGTCACCGGCGGCAAAGTCGTCCTCCAAATAGTTCCAGAGGATGTCGTCCAGATCGCCTGCAGTCAATGTACGTTCTAAACCTTTTCCCTGCATGCACCAGTAGTTTTCTTCGCCGATTGCCAGCAGCAAAAGAATACCGTTGTCCTTGTCTTTATCACCGATTTCCCAATCGTTAAAAAGCTTGTAGGCATAGTCCTCGATATTCATACCGCCCAGAAAATCTACCGCCACAACTACTATCTGTCCGCCGCAGAGACTTTCAAGCTCGGCATTCTTCTCTATTATGTATTGTTCCGTACCGGATGATATCACATCAGCTTCGTCAGCTACATAAAAAGAAGCGGGTTTTTCTATGACACCTCCCCAGGCATATGACGTAAAAACCGATGCTGCCGACAGTATTATCATGAGCACCGTAAGCAGCATTCTAACGGCCATATTATTTGCGTTTTGTTGTCTGTAATTCATATGGCAGTAACCTCACTTTGAGTCAGAATTTTAGTAAAAAATCACAGCCTGTTCTATAGGAGTGACAGCTGCTATCAGGTTGGCAGGAAAGCGGCTCAGAGCCCGATTAAAACTCTGAGCATAGCTATTATACGGGTCATGGCTGATAGTATCCCCTCGGGAGTTAAAATCAGCATAGAGCCTTTGCCTGTAAGTCTCGTCCTTCTCCGACAATCCGGCATTCTCGAGACTTCTGTAAAGAGCTGACATAGCGGTTTCCAGTTCATTGTCTGCAGACAAACGGTCGGCAATATCGCTGCTTTTGCCGGCGGCAGTTAAAGCAGCTGCAGCATCAGAAAGCATTCTGACCTCATTGCTTTCACCTACGTATTTTCTGGCAACTGTGACCATATTGACCGCCGCCTCAGCACGCTCCGAGAGATCATTCTCAATGCAGATGCCGTCACCGTCTTCTCCGGTAAAAAAGACCTTTTCCACATCATCATACAGGCCCGCAAGAGATTTGTAGCCACCGAGCCAGAATCCGCCTATAATCAGCACTATCATAATGATGAGCGCAAGCCCTTTGTTTTCCAATAGTTTCATAGGTGTCTACCTCAGCAATTAATACTAATTTCTTACTTCAAGAAGCTTGCTCTTAAGCTCACCTTCAATTTTAAGAAGCTCTACTTCGGCTGCTTTTCTCTTTTCGCGGCCTTCCTTCTGAATGGTCATTACCTCGTCGATGGTCTCGATGAGCTTCTGATTGGTTTCCTTCAGAGTTTCTATATCAACGATACCGCGTTCTGATTCCTTTGCCACGTTTACTGTAGTCTGTTTGAGGACTTCTGCATTTTTGCGGAGAAGCTCGTTTGTGGTGTCGGAAACAGCCTGCTGTGCTTTTACAGCGGCTTCGCTGTTTGCAAGCCCCAGAGCAAGAACCATCTGGCTCTTCCAGAGCGGAATTGTGTTTATAAGGGTTGTCTGGATTTTTTCAACCATAAGGGTATTGTTGTTCTGCACAAGGCGAATCTGCGGTGCCATCTGCAGAGATACAGTTCTGGTAAGATCCAGATCGTGAAGTCTTTTTTCGAATCTTGAACACATCTGAGCAAAGTCATTGGCAGCCTGAGCATCTTCAGCTGTACCGCTGGCCTCAGCTTTGGCCTTAAGCTCCGGAAGCACGGTGTTATATGCCTCTTCGAGCTTTTTCTTTCCTGCGACTATGTACATTGAAAGCTGCTTGAAATTAAGGGTATTTGCCTTGAAAAGCTCATCCAGAACGGCTATGTCACGTGTAAGAGTCACCTGATGACCTTCAAGAATATCCACAACCTTTTCTACATTTACTTCGGCCTTATCATATTTGGCTTTGAGCTGAGCGATAGGGTCTGTAACCTTGTGAAAGAGTTTGGCAAGACCTTTTTTTTCTTCAAGGGCGTTGAATCCTTTAAGATCTGCCACCAGATCTGCCAATGTATCTCCTACAGTGCCCAGGTCTTTGGTTCTTACACTTTCCAAAGCACTGTCAGAAAAATCAGCCATCTTCTGCTGGGCATCGGCGCCGTACTGCAGAATGTGTGATGCGTTGGTAATGTCAATTTTTCCGACGAATTCATCAACCGCTTTCTGTTCCTCAGGTGTGAGTTCGATTTTGTCCTCAATGTTTACCTCCTGAACAGGAGCCGGCTCCTCAGTGTTTTCTGCCTTTGGTTCATCACCTATGGTAAGGGTAGGCACTTCTAATTTTAATTCATCACTCATGTCATATCCTCCTCGTTATATTTATCATTTATCTAAACCGCTGAAGTCCATTTTGTTCTCGGATCCTTCGGTTTTTAACAGTTGTTCCAGTACGGTAATGTCTGCCGAAACTTCCATAGCGTCATCGGAAAACATATCGTCCAGTATGCGTTTGAGAGCCTCATCGGCACCGGAAAGCCCCTCTTCTATGCGTTCCATGCTGTTTCTGATATTTTCACCCTCTGTGGACTGTGATTCCAGCTGTATATACTTATCCACAAGGCCGGTAATCATGGAAGTATAATGGTTGGCAAGCTTGCGGACTTTATTCCTGTCTTTAGGATCTCTCTCAAGCTCATCGGCAATCAGGTCCATAGTGCCGGCTATGGAGCCAACTGAAGAAGAAACGGCAGTGTTTTTTATTTGCTTTTGCTGATTTAGCAAAGTTTCTCTGCATAAGTCGATTTTTTTGGACATTTCTTCGGCACGTACCTTGACAGGCGGAGCCGGAGGGAGTTTTGCAAGCTGCTGTCTGCGCTTTGCAGTCAGAAAAATAAAAGCGGCGGCAGCTATAGCAGCAGTAAGAATAATGGCATATAGTTTGTAGATGGGCAGAATCAGAGCCAGCACGAACCATACGGCTCCTGCAGCAATAAAGGGAAGTCCCGCCGGCAGTACCTTAATTTGCTCCTTTGAAGTCATTTCTTTGCTCATAAATTCCTCCTTATCCGCGTTATCGTAACAGGTGATACCATTGTACCATTTTTTTCTTAAAAAATAAAGAACTATCCTTGCTGTGTGATTAAAAAATATATGTATGGGTATATAAAGAACATAACCTTAAAATAAAACGGAGGAAAAGAAAATGAAATATTATGTATGTGAACATTGCGGAA
>CALZFA010000073.1 GCA_945644815.1 uncultured Clostridia bacterium | reverse complement strand
ACAGCAAAACATGCACATGCTGCACATGCACATACCCATCATCTTCATTACGATTGCAGTCTTTGCTGAAAGCATCTTCATATCTGCGTTTCTCCTTTCCTCAAGAATAAGTTGATTAACTATGGTGGTATGTTAGCACGCCATTTAGAGTTTGTCAATAGTTTTTTTAAAAAAATTGTGGTGTTTGCACAAAAAACTATAGGCGGTCATATGGAGCCGGAACGATTTGTGCGGTGTGCTGTAGTCTGAAGCAGATTAGACAGAATGGGGAATGGGGAAACATGTAATACTTGCCATTAAAACCAATTTATTATATAATATTACAAAAAAGTAAAAATAGGGAAATAAAAACCGTTGCGAACTGAAAGGAGGTTTACTAAAAAAGGGGCATGCGGACAAAGGCGCATAAAGGCGACATAATTGTCCGCGGTTGTTGCGGAAAAAACGGACAAAGAGGTCTGAAAAGCGGACAAATGGCACAATATGGAAATAAAAGGAAGGAAAACGATGATTTTTTACCATGAATTACGAGAAATACGGACAAAACTTGAAAAAAGAAGAGAACTTGTCCGTATAGCACTTGCAGGATGCCCGCCGGGTTACCTGCTGAAGACAAAATCGGCTGGCAGAGTTGAATTTATACATATATATTATGAAAATGGAATGCGTCGGAAAAAACGGGTCAAGGAAGGCTCCCCGGAAGCGAATTTGCTTATAAAGAAGAAATGTATGGAGATTGAAGCCGGTATTCTTGACAATAATCTGATACTACTTGAAAATTTGTTAAAGGGATTCATCCCTGCAGGAGGAGGCAGTATAATGGCAGGATTGCCGGACAACCTGAGAGAATATTTCTCGTTATCAGCAGACATGCCTGCAGTGTATTCCGGCAAGGAAATTGAACAGTGGGCTGCAGCAGATTATGAGCAAAGCGATTTTATGCCGGAAGCCAAGACACATACCACATCCTGGGGATTGATGGTGAGATCAAAATCGGAGCTTTTGATTGCAGAAAAGTATCGTGAAAAGGGGATCCCCTTCAGATATGAGCAGGTAATACATTTCGGAAAAAACATTATAGTTCCGGATTTTACAATCATGAGGACAGACTGGAAACTGTTTTACCATGAGCACTGTGGAATGCCGGGCGATGAAAAATATATGAGAAATCACAAGCGAAAATTAGAAGTTTACGAAAGCCTGAGCATAGTGCCTTGGGACAACCTCATTATTACCTATGACAGCAAAGACGGTAATCTGGATTTAAGAATCATCGAGAGCGAAATAAACAATAAATTATTAATTTGAATACAAGTCAGAGTCTAAAAAGAAGTCTGAGTGAAGTTTGACAAATACCCATAAGGGGTATATAATAACTGTATTACTTATGAAAATCAGGAGATAATAGCTACTATGGATAATGAAGCAAAGAAAGACGGATGCTCATGCTGCAGTGCAGAGGTTGATATCAATCGCACGACCCGGCGCAGCGAGGACGAAAAGAAAAAACTTATAAATCGCCTGAACAGAATCGAAGGCCAGATAAGGGGTATCAGGAACATGGTGGAAAAAGACACCTACTGCGTTGATATTCTTACTCAATCAGCGGCGGCAGGAGCTGCACTGGATGCTTTCAGTCGTCAGGTTCTCTCGAGGCACATGCACACCTGTGTGGCTGAGGATATACGTCAGGGTAATGATGAGAAAATAGACGAGCTGATGGATATACTTCAGAAGCTGATGAAATAAATCGGAATAAGCAGGGGTAAATAAAATGAAGCAATATTCTGTAACGGGTATGAGCTGCGCGGCGTGCAGCACCAGTGTTGAGAAGGCGGTATCAAAGGTTCCGGGAGTAACATCCTGCTCAGTAAGCCTTTTGACCAACTCCATGGGAGTAGAGGGAACCGCGAAGGAAAAGGATATAATAGAGGCTGTAGAAAAGGCAGGCTACGGTGCTTTTGTAAAAGGCGTCGCGGGTGGTCATTTAGCAGCAGGCAGTTCGGAGGGCAGCAAAAATTCAGGAAAGGACTCCTATGACGACATTCTGACAGACAGGGAGATCCACATCCTTAAGGGGCGGCTCACAGCCTCGGTGTTTTTTCTTGCCGTGCTGATGTATTTTAGCATGGGAGTAATGATGTGGGACTGGCCCGCACCGGATGAACTTAAGCACAATCCGGCGGCCATGGGAATTCTGCAGATGCTGCTTTCCGGCATAATAATGGTGGTAAACCAGAAGTTTTTCATAAGCGGATTTAAAGGACTATGGCATCTTGCGCCTAACATGGATACCCTTGTAGCTCTCGGTGCGGCAGCATCCTTCGGCTACAGCGTGTATGCCCTCTTCGCGCTGACGGGGGATATGATGCGAGGGGATATGGCGGCTGCCCACAGCTATATGCATGAGTTTTATTTTGAGTCGGCGGCCATGATACTGACCCTGATTACTGTGGGCAAGATGCTTGAGGCAAGTTCAAAAGGCAGAACAACAGACGCACTAAAGAGTCTGATGAGACTCGCGCCCAGAATAGCAGTAGTGGAAAGGGACGGTGCAGAAGCAGAAGTTCCCGTAGAGACAGTTGGAAAGGGAGATATTTTCCTGGTACGGCCGGGGGAAAGCATACCCGTGGATGGTATCGTTATTGACGGCGCCAGCGCTGTAAACGAGGCCGCGCTTACAGGGGAAAGCATACCCGTGGACAAGGAACCGGGCGACATGGTTTCTGCAGCAACCATAAATCAGTCCGGGTTCCTTCGTTGTGAAGCCACCCGGGTGGGAGAGGACACCACCCTTTCTCAGATAATAAAGATGGTAAGCGATGCTGCGGCTACCAAGGCACCTATAGCCAAGGTTGCCGACAGAGTTTCAGGAGTTTTCGTTCCTGTGGTTATGGCAATAGCTCTGACTACAGTGGTGGCATGGCTTATAGCAGGACAGACTTTTGGATTCGCACTGGCCAGAGGAATTTCGGTACTCGTGATCAGCTGTCCCTGTGCCCTGGGTCTGGCAACTCCTGTGGCAATCATGGTGGGCAGCGGCGTCGGAGCAGGAAAAGGCATATTGTTCAAGACGGCGGTTTCTCTTGAAGAAACGGGCAAAGTGCAGATTGCAGCTCTCGATAAAACAGGCACCATAACCAGAGGTGAGCCTCAGGTGACGGACATTATTGCGGCAGAGGGCCTCAGCGAAGAAGAACTGCTTCGCATTGCGCTGGCACTGGAAAAGAAGAGTGAGCACCCTCTGGCGAAGGCGGTGCTTGCAAAGGCTGCGGAAGCAAGGATTGAAGCTGCAGAAGTCACAGACTTTAAAGTGCATGCAGGCAGCGGGCTGACTGGTATGCTGGATGGAAAAGAGCTTCACGGTGGCAGTATGAAATATATAGGAAAGATTCTGGAACAGAAACAGACAGGTAGGGATCCTTCAGTACTGTTCCGTCAGGCTGAAACACTGGCGGAACAGGGCAAGACCCCGCTTGTTTTTACTGAAGACGGCAAGGCTGCAGGCATAATTGCGGTTGCCGATATTATGAAAGAGGACAGTGCAGAGGCTGTAAGGGAGCTTCAGGACATGGGAATCCGCGTAGTCATGCTGACAGGAGATAACGAAAAGACCGCGGCAGCTATCGGGAAACAGGCGGGAGTAGATGAAGTGATCGCAGGGGTTTTGCCCGACGGCAAGGAACAGGCGGTGCGCGACCTTGCCAGACATGGCAGAGTTCTCATGGTAGGCGACGGTATTAACGACGCACCGGCGCTTACAAGGGCAAATATAGGAATGGCCATAGGTGCCGGGGCCGATGTGGCGATAGATGCGGCAGACGTGGTACTTATGAAGAGCAGCCTGAAAGACGCTGCTGCGGCCATCAGACTGAGCAGGGCAACCTTGAAAAACATACACCAGAACCTGTTCTGGGCGTTTTTCTATAATATAATAGGTATACCTCTTGCGGCGGGAGTGTGGATTCACGCCTTTGGATGGCAGTTGAACCCGATGTTTGCGGCTGCGGCTATGAGCCTTTCCAGCTTTTGCGTGGTCACCAACGCCCTGAGGCTTAATTTGTTTAATCCATACGATGGAAGAAAGGATAAAAAGGTGAAGAGAAAAATGAGCACAGTAACACAGAATCTTACAAAGACATTGAAGATCGAAGGAATGATGTGCGGTAACTGCGAGGCACATGTAAAGAAGGCTATCGAGGCTATTAAAGGCGTAGAGGCTGTGGAGGCAAGCCGCGAAAATGGAACTGCCGTGGTTCATATCATAGGTGGAGCTGTCATTACAGACGAAGCACTGAAGAAAGCCGTGGAGGAGGAAGGATACACAGTAATCGCCATAGACTAACTTTTTTGAAAAACCCCTTGACTCTAACCTTACGTCATAGTTTATCATATATTTAAAGTTCGAACTGAAAAAACAAGTTTTGCGAAGAAAGGGTAAGACAGATGAAGATAAACGAGGCGGCTGAGCTGGCAGGCGTAACCGTAAGGACTTTGCACCATTATGATAAGATAGGGCTTCTCAGTCCGGCAAAGTCCGCGGGAAACGGATATAGAGATTACGGCGAGGAGGAGCTTTTAAGGCTTCAGCAGATACTTTTTCTCAAGGAAATGGATTTTCCCCTGGAGGAAATTAAGGAAATGCTGGACGCGCCGGGTCTTGACCGAAGCCGCATGATGGAAGCACAGCACGATATGCTTCTGAAGAAAAAACAGCGCCTTGAAAAAATCATAGCCCTTGTTGAAGCAGAAATGAGAGGAGATAGTAAAATGAGCTTTAAGGAATTTGATATGAAGGAAATCGAGGAATGCCGCAAAAAGTATGCAGACGAGGTTCGTGAAAAATGGGGCTGCACCGAAGCTTATAAGGAAAGTGAGGAGCACACTAAAAACTATGACGAGTGGAAGTGGCAGAAGGTGAGCAGTGAGCAGCGCGAAATCTTCGCAGAGTTTGCGGCACTGGCGGCAGAAGGGGTAAAGCCGGAAAGCGATGCAGCCTTGGCACTGGCTGCTAAATGGCAGCAACACATAAGCGATAACTTCTATAAGTGCACAGATGAGATTCTGGCCGGATTGGCAGAAATGTATATCGCTGACGAACGATTCAAGCCCAATCTGAACAAAGCCGGGGAAGGTACGGCCGAGTTCATGTCGAAAGCTTTGAAGGCTTATGTGCGGAGCAGGAATTGTTAGAAACGGGTGCTGATAACGAAAAATGAATTTAAAAGAAAGAGCGTACCATCTTTTAAAACGGTACGCTCGTTTTTTTAAAGTAGGTTGACTAGAAACCGTGACTATGTACCCGTCTACAGGAGCAGGTCTTTGTCCTCGCCCATGGCCGTCATACCGTCAAGCACATATTTTTTGCCGTCTTCATCGCGTACATAGCCATAGATAGTACCGAATGCCACGAAGTATTCGATGTTGACAAAAGGTTTTGCGTGAGTGATCATCTTAAACACGTTATCGACATGGAACTCGATATTTACCATGTCGTGCTCGTCTTTAATCTTCCAGAGAGCGTGGTCTTTAAAATCGATGGTAGGAACATCTCTGGTGAAGGTAACAGGAGTAAGCAGGCTTGTTTCACCTTCAAACCATATAAGATTTTCGTTGTACTTATCCTGATCTATCGACTGATTCCTGGTCAGATTAAAGGCAAACCATTTTTTCTGTCCGTCTGCATCATGAACGCCCAAAGTGGTGAGCCAGTCATAATGAGCTCGTCTCGGATAATATCCTCTATGATCATCTATGACTGCAGCACTGTTTTCGGTAGCGTGAAAGGTTTCACCGTTAATGGTCAGGCTGCCTTCGATTTTAAAGAAATCCTTCTGCGAATAAAGAGGGCGATGGCGCTTCTGAGGATCTGCAAAAGGTATGGACACTACGCCCGGCTTTGAAAGACGCTGAAGTTCAAAGCTGTATTCGATGTGTCCGTCATCTCCGTCATGGTGACCTTCCGCATGACACCGGCCGTCCTGGAAATCATTTATGTAGCGAATATGGAAGTTATCGGCTTCCGCCTTTGTTTCCGCACCGTTTAACAGATTTGGGGATATGTATGTCTCTTTGCTTTTTACATTTGTGCTGAAGCTGTAAACTTTTTTGTTACGTTTGTCGTAAAAGACATGAAAGGTAAGTCCGAAAATACCCATATCGCAACACACGGCCAGAAGCATACCTTCTTCAAGGTGAACCTCCATAGCTTCCCAAAGAGTAAGCTTAAGCCTTTTAAAGCAGTCCGGAGCCGCCGTCGGATTTTTGATTCCCAAAAGATCCATGGTTTCAAACTCCTTATCGAATGTACCGAAGACACATTTTCCGTCTTTGACCATATCCTTGGGCGTTGGTACACTTCTGCGCTCAGGGGCGATAAATTTGCTGTAATTTTCCATAATTTTCCTCCTTGATTTATAACCTAAACATACTTACCAATAAAGCATGCTATGCCTGACTGCTTTATGATGATTTTCTACAACTGATTATAGCAGAAAATATATGGCTATGTCGATAGGAATTTTCCGCCGTCATGCCGTCTTTTTATTTTAAACAACTTTGCATGGCACAAAATAAAAAAAACAGACAGCTGTTGGCTGCCTGCATTTTTTTGGTGCATCTTCAGGGGTTCGACCGCCCGCTGCGCT
>CALZFA010000072.1 GCA_945644815.1 uncultured Clostridia bacterium | reverse complement strand
GAAAAAGACCGGGTATGTATATAGGAAGCACCGGTCCCAAGGGACTTCATCATCTGGTTTACGAAATCGTAGACAACAGTATTGACGAAGCCTTAGCCGGTTATTGTAAAACCATAAATGTCACCATACAGAAGGATAATTCTATAGTGGTTGAGGATGACGGAAGAGGAATGCCTGTGGACAAGCATCCGAAAATGGGCATACCTGCAGTAGAAGTAATTCATACGGTTCTGCATGCAGGCGGTAAGTTCGGAGGAGGAGGATACAAGGTCTCCGGAGGGCTTCATGGTGTAGGAGCCTCTGTTGTTAACGCTCTTTCTACTCATATGGAGGTTGAAATAAAGAGAAACGGCAAAATATATAAACAGTGTTATGAAAAAGGCAAATCTGTCAGCAAACTTGAAGTAATCGGAGAATCAAGAAAAACAGGGTCAAAGACTACATTCTGGCCGGACCCTGAAATTTTTACCGAAACTACTGTATTTGATTATGACACCTTGGAGCACCGTCTCAGAGAGATGGCTTTTCTGAACAAAGGAATTAAAATTGTCTTTAAAGATGAAAGGGAAGGCAGAAAAAAGAGCGAGACTTATCACTATGAGGGCGGAATTAAAGAATTTGTCAAATTCATTAATAAAAATAAGGATTCGATACATGAGGAAGTAATATATTTTGAAATTATCAAGGAAACCTGCGAGGTAGAGGTTGCAATGCAGTACACCGACAGCTACAGCGAGCTGGTTTTGGGATATGCAAACAATATAAACACCACTGACGGCGGGACCCATATCGTCGGATTTAAGAGTGCGCTTACGAGAGTGTTCAACGATTACGGAAAGAAGAGCAAAATCCTGAAGGAAAATGACACCTTGAGCGGCGACGATGTAAGAGAAGGTCTTACTGCAATAGTGTCGGTCAAGCTTGCCGAGCCTCAGTTTGAGGGGCAGACAAAAGCAAAACTGGGAAACTCCGAAATCAGAGGTTTTGTGGAGACCTCCACCAACGAGAATCTGACTGCTTTCCTGGAAGAAAATCCTGCACAGGCAAAGGTTATACTTGAAAAATGTATAAGAGCAGCTCGTGCTCGTGAAGCTGCAAGAAAGGCTCGTGATCTTACCAGGAGAAAGGGAGCACTTGAGAGTTTTTCACTTCCGGGTAAACTTGCGGACTGCTCAGAGAAGGATCCTGCCCTTTCGGAAATCTTCCTCGTTGAGGGTGATTCCGCCGGCGGCTCTGCCAAGGATGGAAGAGACAGAAAACGTCAGGCAATTCTTCCTCTGAGAGGTAAGATACTCAATGTTGAAAAGGCAAGACTGGATAAGATTTTAAATTCTGAAGAGATAAAAAATATGATCACTGCATTCGGCTGCGGCATAGGAGCTGATTTTAATATAGAAAAACTCAGGTATCATAAGATTATAATTATGACCGATGCCGATGTAGACGGAGCTCATATCAGAACTCTGCTTCTGACATTCTTCTACAGATATATGAAGCCTCTTATTGAAGGAGGCTATGTATATGCTGCCCAGCCTCCTCTTTTTAAGGTAAAAAAAGGTAAAGATGAATGGTACACCTACAGCGATGGTGAGCAGGAAAAACTCCTTGCCTCAATTGCTGACAAGCCGGGAAAGGCAGACATCCAGAGATACAAAGGTCTGGGTGAAATGGATGCTGAGCAGCTCTGGGAGACTACCATGGACTACAACCACAGAACGCTGGTGCAGATAACACTTGAAGACAGCGCGGCTGCTGACGAGATTTTCACAACACTTATGGGAGACAAGGTTCCGCCTCGTAAGAAGTTCATCGAAGAAAACGCGCAGTACGCTACCATAGACGCATAGAAAGGAGGGCAAATAAATGACAACATTACTTGAAGACAACAAGATGCTGCAGCATGAGATACATGACGAGATGAAGAAGTCATATATCGACTATGCTATGAGCGTAATCGTAAGCCGTGCCCTTCCGGATGCGAGAGACGGTCTTAAGCCTGTACACAGAAGAATTCTTTACGGAATGAGCGAGCTGGGAGTCACTCCTGACAAGCCTCACAAAAAATCGGCCCGTATCGTCGGCGAAGTAATGGGTAAGTATCACCCTCACGGTGACTCATCCATCTACGATGCCATGGTCAGGCTTGCACAGCCTTTCAATATCAGATACACTCTGGTAGACGGTCACGGAAACTTCGGTTCTGTAGACGGAGACGGCGCTGCCGCAATGCGTTACACCGAGGCAAGAATGACGCCTCTGGCCCTTCAGATGCTGAGAGATCTTGACAAGGAAACTGTAGATTTTATACCTAACTTCGACGGTGAAGAAAAAGAACCTACAGTGCTTCCGTCAAGATTCCCTAATCTTCTGGTAAACGGCTCCAACGGCATAGCTGTAGGTATGGCAACATCCATTCCGCCACACAACCTTGGGGAAACAATAGATGCAGCAGTAAAGATTATAGATGAGCCCGAATGCACTATAGACGACCTTTGCAAAATAGTCAAGGGACCTGATTTTCCTACGGGTGCCATTATCATGGGCAAAAACAATGCGAGGGAAGCCTACAGAACCGGTCAGGGTAAGGTAATAGTACGAGCCGTGACGGAAATCGAGGAGACATCCCGGGGCAGACAGCAGATAGTGGTGACTGAGATTCCTTATCAGGTAAACAAGGCCAGACTTATCGAAAAGATGGCAGACCTTGTAAAGGATAAGAGACTTGAAGGCATTTCTGAAATTCGTGATGAATCAAGCCGTAAGGGAATGCGTATCGTAATAGAGCTCAAGAAAGATGCAAATCCGCAGATCATTCTCAACAGACTCTTCAAGCATACCCAGATGCAGGAAAGCATCTCCATGATAATGCTTGCAATTGTAGATGGAAGACCTAAGATTCTTAATCTCAGGGAAATCCTGGATGTATACCTTGCACATCAGAAGGAAGTTGTAACCAGGAGAACTATCTACGACAAGAAAAAGGCTGAAGCCAGAGCACACATATTAGAGGGCTACAGAATTGCACTGGATAATATTGATGAAATCATAAAGATAATAAGAAGCAGCTATAACGATGCAAAGGAAAGGCTCATCGAGCGCTTTGGATTTTCTGAGATCCAGGCTCAGGCAATACTGGATATGCAGCTGAGAAGACTGCAGGGTCTGGAAAAAGAAAAAATAGAAAATGAGTATCAGGAGCTGATGAAAAAAATTGCTTACTATAACGAGCTTCTTGCCGATGAGCATAAGCTTATGGGAGTAGTCAAGGATGAGCTTCTTGAAATAAAAGATAAGTGGGGAGACAGCAGAAGAACCAAGATTAAGGCAGACGCTACGGAAATCGATGAGGAAGACCTTATCGAAGAAGAAAATGTATGTATCACCCTTACCCACCTTGGTTATATAAAGAGAGTCCCTGTAGACACATATAAGTCTCAAAAGAGAGGCGGCAAAGGAGTAACCGGCATAACCACCAGAGAAAACGACTTTGTGAAGAACCTGATCATGACCTCAACTCATGATTACCTTATGTTCTTTACCAATACCGGAAAGGCGCATAAGATCAAAGCTTATGAAATTCCTGAAGCAGCCAGAACGGCCAAAGGAACACCTGTTGTCAACTTCCTCAGTCTTATGCAGAGAGAGAGGGTAACAGCAGTAATTCCGATTAAAGAATTTGCCGATGACAAGTTCCTTATCGCAGTGACAAAGGACGGTATAATCAAAAAGACTGCTCTTTCCAATTTTGATACAAACAGGAAGACGGGACTCATCGCCATGAATCTTAAAGAAGGCGACGAGCTTATAGGAATTAAACAGACTACAGGCAGCAATAATGTAATCATTGTAACCAAGCAGGGTAAGTGTATCTGCTTCTCCGAAGATGATGTTCGTCCGATGGGCAGAATTGCCGGAGGAGTGAGAGCCATCAAGCTGGAAAAAGATGATGAAGTTGTAGCCATGGAGCTGGTTGAACCTAAACAGGAGCTGCTTGTTGTAACAAAGAAAGGCTTCGGCAAGAGAACCAAAGCATCCGATTACAAGGTTCAGGTAAGAGGCGGCAAAGGACTTCTCACTTACGATAAAGCTAAATTCAAGAAGACAGGAGAACTGGTGGGAGCTATGGTTGTAGATGAGGAAGATGATGTGCTTCTCATCAATTCAGGCGGCGTTATAATCAGAATTCCTGCAAAGGAAATATCCAAGCTGGGCCGGGCAACTCAGGGAGTTAAAATAATGAATGTAGGTGAGGATGTCAATATTATCGCCCTCGCCAAAGTTATTAAGGAGGACGAACTTGAGATCGAGAATGATGGATCCGGCGAGGCTGAGAAAAAAGGACCTGAGCCCGATGACGGCCAGGAACAGATGAAACTCTGAAAATTAGGAAGGAGGTGTCATAGAAAATGACTGACAAAATTAAATTTATAATTCCGGGAAAACCGGAATACTTAACAATGGTCAGACTGGCAATCGGATCCGTGGCAGGTGTTGCAGACTTTAACCTTGACGAGATTGAAGATATCAAGACTGCTGTAGGTGAAGCATGCAAAAATATTTCGTGCCACGGCTCGGACGGGTTTGCCGAGGAATACACTCTTGAATGCATCGCAGAGAACGGAAGACTGGAGATATATGTTACGGACACCGGCGCAGGTCATAAAATAAAAAAGCTTTCAAAGATATGTGCAGACTGTCCTAACGAGGGAGACTTAGGTATTTTTGTAATTAAATCGCTTATGAACGAAGTAGAGCTTCTTGATAACCCGGAAGGCAAGAAGACCATCAAAATGGTAAAGAGGAAATGACACCACACGAGATACAGGAATTTAACGAATATGCGGCACATCCGACAATTGAACTGAGAAACAGGATTGTAGAGGAAAATCTCTACATTGTGGACATATTAATAAGAAAATACTTGGGCAAAGGCGTTGACTATGATGACCTCTATCAGGTAGGAGCCATAGCCCTGGTTTCCGCTGTGGAAAGATTTGATCCGAGCCGTGGATATGAGTTTCGGAGTTTTGCCACGCCTACTATCCTGGGAGAAATAAAGAAGTATTTTCGCGACAAGGAATGGAGTCTGAAGGTCCCGCGACGCATGAAGGAAATTGCGGGCAAGGTTCAGGAGACCAAAGACCGGCTCACATCTGAGATGGGGAGAGTACCCAGTGTGGAAGAGGTGGCGCAGGCGACAGGACTTACACCTGAGCAGATAATGCAGGCTATGGAAAGCGCCAAGGCCTACGGAACATACTCTCTGGAAAGCGCAGGAATGGGAAATGATGATGATGATGCCGGCAGCGTTCTGGAAAAGTATATAGGATTTGAGGACACAGGCTATGAGAGAGTGGAACTGGGAGAGATTATAAACTCGGTTCTGGCCGGTTTCAGCGATACCTACAGGTATATATTCAAACAAAGGTTTATCGAAAATAAATCTCAGGCAGAAATTGCTCAGAAGCTGGGAGTATCCCAGATGACCATCTCCAGATCCGAGAAGGCTATAGTGGAGAGCTTTAAGCGAGAGCTGAACAGACATTAGATTTTATGCGCCTTCAGGGCGCGTCACATATGGAGGCAAAGAAGAATGAAGAGAGTATTTTCCGGCGTTCAGCCGACAGGAAACATACATCTGGGGAATTATCTGGGAGCACTTAAGCAGTTTGTGGAGCTTCAGGAAGACCACGAATGTATTTACTGCATAGTAGATATGCATGCCATTACGGTACCCCAGGATCCCAAGGAGCTTAGAAAACACATTTTAGATGTGGCGGCACTTTATCTGGCAGTAGGAGTAGATCCTAAGAAATCCATTGTTTTCGTACAGTCCGATGTACCCGGACATGCCGAACTTTCTTGGGTGCTGACTTGCAACTCCTATACGGGAGAGCTTTCCAGAATGACACAGTTCAAGGATAAAAGCAAAAATAAGGAGTCTGCACCTACGGGGCTTTTTTCATACCCTGTGCTTATGGCGGCTGACATTCTCCTTTATGATACGGATATTGTTCCGGTGGGCAACGATCAGAAGCAGCACATAGAGCTCTGCCGTGATATTGCAATAAGAATCAATAATAAATATAAAAAGACCTTTGTGGTGCCTGACGGAAGATTCCTGAAGGAGGGCGCACGCATTATGGCGCTGGACGATCCGACCAAGAAGATGAGCAAGAGCGCCGAGAACATTCACTCGCGTATTTCCCTTCTGGATGAGCCTTCAAAGATTAAGAAATCCATTATGAAGGCAACGACAGACTCGGACGGCATAGTGAAATTCGATACTGAAAACAAACCGGGCATCAGCAATCTGCTGAACATCTACAGCGTTTTGTCAGGGATGACCATACCTGAGCTGGAGACTAAATACGAAGGCAAGGGATATGGGGACTTCAAGAAGGACCTGGCTGAGGTTGTGGTGGCAGCTTTGGCTCCAATAAAAGAAAGATATGAACAGATCAGACATTCCGATGAGCTCATTGAGGTTCTTAAGGATGGCGCTTCCCGCGCCGACGTCATAGCTAAGCAGACAATGAAAAGGGTCAAGGAAAACTTCGGTCTGGGAATCGAATAGAAAATAAAGAGGATAAAACACAGAGAGCGGCTGTATTTGAGGCCGCTCTTTTCTGGCATTATGGACAGATTTTCCAAATTTTTTAAAATTTTTAATCTGACATCTCG
>CALZFA010000071.1 GCA_945644815.1 uncultured Clostridia bacterium | reverse complement strand
GTTCTATAAATCCTCTTTCCTTCAGGACATCGTAAACATTGTCGTACTTGCTTACAGTATCCGGTATAAAATTAAAATCCATTTTACCTGTCCTCCAAATGTTTACTTAGTGCCGTACAATCTGTCGCCGGCATCGCCCAGACCCGGAACGATATACGCGTGTTCGTTGAGCTTTTCGTCCTTGGCAGCGATATAAATGTTTACATCAGGATGAGCCTTCTGCAGCACTTCAATACCCTCGGGTGCAGCGATAAGACACATGAATACGATGTCCTTTCCGCCTCTCTGTTTGATAAAGTCAATTGCTGCTGCAGCACTTCCACCTGTAGCCAGCATAGGATCCACTACGAAAATCTTTCTCTTGTCGATATCAACAGGCAGTTTGCAGTAATATTCTACCGGTTTATGTGTTTCAGGGTCTCTGTATAAACCTATATGACCAACCTTGGCATTTGGAACCAGTGCAAGCATTCCATCTACGAAACCCAGGCCGGCTCTTAAAATAGGGACGATTGCAATGTCCTCGCCATCCAGCATCTTCATCTTAGTGGTGCAGATAGGTGTTTCTATTTCCACTTCTTTAAGCGGCAGATCTCTTGTAGCCTCATATCCCATTAGCATGGCTACTTCCTTTGCCAGTTCTCTGAATTCCTTGACACTTGTGGATGTCTTTCTCATCAGAGCAGTCTTGTGCTGAATTAACGGATGATCAAATACATGTACTTTACCCATTTCAGTTTCTCCTTATGTCTTCTTATATGTTATATTAAATAAAATTTTTATTTACTACATTCTGTCCAGCATTTCTACTCTGCGCTGGTGTCGACCGCCCTCATACTCTGTATCAAGCCACTCATCAACGATTTTGACAGCCAGATCAACACCGGTTGTTCTGCCCCCCAGTGCCAATATATTAGCGTTGTTATGCTGCTTTGTCAGATGAGCCATTTCCACAGAGGTGCAAAGACCGCATCTTATACCCTTAATTTTGTTTGCCGCTATGGAAATACCTATTCCCGTGCCGCATATAACTACTCCCAGATCTGCTTTCCCTGATGCTACGGCTTCTCCGCAAGCCTTTCCGTAAACAGGGTAATCTACTGACTCCTCGGAGTAAGTTCCAAGATCCTCCACTGAAAATCCTCTCTTAAGAAGATGCTCCTTTATCTTTTCCTTAAGTGCAAATCCGCCATGGTCGCTGGCTATTGCAATTTTTAGCATTTTTTCCTCCTGTCTGCCCGGCACGCATACCGCGCGTTCCTACACTTCTACAATATTATATCCGGCTGATTTGAACATTCTGTTCATCACAGAAAAACCTACACCATCTTCTTTAAGGGCCGCTGCGAGAATCACATCCACCTCAGCCTTATCGCAGGCCCTCAGTTTGGCAAAAAACTCTCTGGCGGCTATTTCGGGTTCGTCGTCATCAAACATTATTATTTCAACTTTCTGGCCGCACTCTGTCCTTCGGAATTTTTCTTCGGTAATTGCAAGCAAAACTTTGTCTCTGTCACCCTTATATATCACCATCTCTGCTTTTGGCGCATAGTGCTTATATTTCATGCCCGGAGACTTGGGCTTAAAATTCTCTGTGGTTTCCAGCAGTTCTTGTCCCCGTTTTATTTCAGGCCTTGTCCTCAACACCGGATCAAGTTCTACTGTCTTCCCCAGAACCCTCGAAAGCTGCTCCGGAGTTATTATTCCCGGCCTCAAAACTACAGGAACATTTCCCGTCATATCCACCACCGTAGACTCTATGCCTACCCGACAATCATCACCTTCTATGATTGCATCGATTCGTCCGTCGAGATCATCCATAACATGTCTGGCAGAAGTAGGACTTGGTCTTCCCGACAGGTTGGCACTCGGAGCCGCAATAGGCACCCCTGCCGCCGTTATAAGGTTCGCCGCTACTGAGTCCGACGGCATTCTCACCGCAACCGTATCCAGACCGCCTGTTGTCACCTTGGGAATCACCGGCCTTGCGGGAACCACCATTGTCAGCGGCCCCGGCCAGAAAGCATCAGCCAGCTTCTTCATTTCTTCAGTAATTTCAATGGTCAGACGATCTAAATCGTTTTTAGACGATATGTGAACTATCATGGGATTGTCAGAAGGTCTTCCCTTTGCCGCATATACTTTTGCTACCGCATCCGGATTAAGTGCATCCGCACCAAGTCCATAAACAGTTTCTGTGGGAAACGCTACAAGGCCTCCCTGTCTGATTATCTCCGCTGCATGCTGTATATCTTCTTCCCTTGTACCAAAAAATCTTGTCTCCACTTTGTTTCTCCACATTCGGATTTGCGAAGCGAACCCTAAAATCCCTTCATCTTCTCCGTCTGATCGTTTGTAATCAGACCGTCAACAATTTCGTCAATTTCCCCGTCCAGGAAACTGTCAAGCTTATAAATAGTCATACCGATTCTATGATCTGTAACCCTCCCCTGAGGGAAATTATATGTCCTGATACGCTCACTTCTGTCACCTGAACCTACCTGGCTTCTTCTTTCCGCAGAAATCTCGGCATTCTGTTCCTGCAGCTTCATGTCGTAAAGTCTGGAGCGCAGAACCTTAAAAGCCTTATCCTTATTTTTTATCTGTGATTTTTCGTCTTGGCAGGTTACCACAAGACCTGTAGGAATATGGGTAAGTCTGACCGCCGAGTCGGTAGTGTTTACGCACTGTCCGCCGTTGCCTGATGAGCGGTAAACATCTACCCTTACATCGTTAGGGTTGATTTCGACCTCAACATCGTCAACCTCCGGAAGAACAGCAACCGTAGCAGCTGAAGTGTGAATTCTGCCGGAATTTTCCGTCTCGGGTACACGCTGTACCCTGTGAGTGCCGCTTTCGAACTTCATTCTGGAGTACGCGCCCTTTCCTTTGATGAGCACACTGGCCTCCTTGATTCCGCCGATGCCTGTATCGTTGGCATCCATAATCTCTGCCTTCCAGCCTCGTCTTTCCGCATATCTTAAATACATTCTGAGAAGATCCTGAGCAAACAGTGCAGCCTCATCGCCGCCTGTACCTGCTCTGATTTCCAGAATTACGTTTTTTTCATCATTAGGGTCCTTAGGGAGCAGCAGAACCTTAAGCTGGTCTTCCATGACCGGAATCTGATCCTCCAGCTCGGAAAGCTCCATCTTAGCCAGCTCCTTAAGCTCCTCATCGCCCATTTCAAGCATTTCCTTGGCCTCAGCAATGCTCTCCTTGGCTTTTTTATATTCTCTGTATTTATTTACAATCGGCTCCATTTCGCCCATCTCCTTAATGTGCTTCTGCCATAGAGGCTGATTGTTTATAATATCCGGGTCCGATACTTTCAGGGAAAGCTCTTCGTATTTCTCAAGTATGAAATCCAGTTTGTCAAACATGTTTATATCCTCCGTTTTCTAAACTAATATTTTACCATAAATGCGGCCATAAAGAAAGCCGGAATTTTCAATTCCGGCTCTGTTTTTACGATTATACGGGATGTAACATTAATCCATATTGTATTTGTTCTTGAACTTTTCAACACGGCCGCCTCTGTTGATGAACTTCTGCTGACCGGTGAAGAACGGGTGACAAGCTGAGCATACATCAAGTCTTAATTCTTCCTTAGTTGATTTAGTAACGAAAGAGTTACCACATGCGCAAGTTACTTTACATTCCTTATAATCAGGATGGATTCCTTCCTTCATGTTCGTTTCCTTTCCTGCTCAGGCCCGTGCCCGGCATATTTTATATTTCGCTGCAAATCCATTACAGCCCTTATACTATATCACAAGGAATTATGGAAATCAAGGAGTTTTTTGAGGATTTTTAGAAAGTACTGCGCAGACTATGCGGTCCTTTCCCGTCAAATCAGTAAGCCCCACGATCTTTTCAAAGCACCCTGTATCCCTAAGAAGTCCCTTGACCGCCTCCTTCTGATCGAAACCGATTTCCAGCATGAGCACACCGTCTTTTTTAAGATATTCCGGTGCCTCCTTTGCTATTATTCGATAAAAAGCAAGGCCATCCTCTCCTCCGTCCAGTGCCATCACAGGTTCGTGGTCCCGTACCTCCGGCTCCAGACACGCAATAACCGATGGCGGAATGTAAGGCGGGTTGGAAATTATCAGATTGAATTTTTTCTTTCCGAGCCGTCCCCCAAAGGCAGCAAACATATCGCTTTCCGTAAATTTTACCGATTTACATCCGTTGAGACGAGCATTTTTTTCTGCAACGGCTATGGCCTCCCTGCTTATATCAGAACAGGTAACACGGGCGCCCTTTGCCAGCTTTGCTATGGAAATACCTATGGCTCCGCTGCCGCAGCACAAGTCAAGTACATCACCGCCTTTTTTAAGGCTGTCAGCGTACCCCTGGCCGCGCAGAGTTCCTTTTTCCATAAGCTCCAGAGCATCCTCCACCATGGTTTCCGTATCCTGTCTGGGTATCAGCACCTTTTCATTGACCTCAAAGGACATCCCCATAAATTCCTGTATGCCGGTAATATGCTGCAGAGGTGCTCTTGATGCACGTTTCTCGATAAGCGCAAAATACGCCTCGCATTGATTGTCCTGCAGCACGTCCTGCCATCTTAGCATGAGAGCTGTCCTGTCAATACCCTGCATAAAGCAGTACAGCTCCTTTGCGTCTATTTCAGCATCGGCAACTCCGGCATCCTTGAGCTGTTTTGCTCCTATATTTATAAGTTCCTTAAGTGGCAGACTCATTATTATCTTCCTTCTCCTCTGTTTCTTCTTTTAACTGTCTTCCGTCTGAATCGCAGATTCCTTCAAAATACGGCACATCATCTCCGTCGTTTAGAACGGCCTTTACAGCTGCTATGGCCACCTCAAGCTGTTCTAAATCAGGCTCCCTGGTGGTCAGCTTCTGCAGATATATCCCCGGCAGGCTGAGAACCTTTACAAGCCAGTTGTCGCTCCTTCCGGCCCACTTTAACAACTCATAAGAAATTCCTGCGATTACCGGCAACACAAGAATTCTCGTGATGATACGCAGCCATACATTAGGCCACCCCATCAGAGCATGCACCAGTACTGCAATGATCATAACGAAAACCATGAAGCTTGTTCCGCAGCGAGGGTGAAGAGTATAAAAAGTCTGTGCATTTTCCGGTGTCAATTCCATATTGTTTTCGAAACAATGTATGGTCTTATGCTCCGCACCGTGATACTGAAAAACAGTCTTGATATCTTTCATCATTGAAATCAGCCAGATATACAAAACAAAAATGATAATCCGCACCAGACCCTCAATCAGATTCAGAACCAGCACGTTTTCAGTAAGATGAGCCACCCAGCCCACAACTACTGTAGGCAGCAGCATAAAAATAGCCACCGACATAACCAGTGCCAGCACCACGGAAATCACCATAAGGAGGTTCCATGCCTTTTCCTTGCCAAGTTTTTCTTCCACCCACAGGTCAAACTTGTCCTTTTCGTATTCCTCCGGGCAGTTTGCCTCAAGTACGTCTGCAGAGTACATTAATACTTTCGTGCCGTATACCAGAGACCCTACAAAATTCACCACACCTCTTATCAGCGGTATCTTTCCCCATTTACTTCCCTGGGGTGTGGGCTGGGTCTTCATGTGTATTTTTCCGTTGGGGAGTCTGATGGCAATTGCAGTCCGTTTAGGCCCCCTCATCATGATTCCTTCCATTATAGCCTGTCCGCCTATTGATGTGGGGCATGCGCCTTTTAAGAATATTCTGTTCAAATCCATAGTCTGATCCTCTTAGTCTTCTATCAATACTTTTTTTATTATCTGTATAAAATCCTTATTAGTTTTGGTATGTGCCAGGTTTTCTATAATTTCTTCGGTAACTTCGGCGGCAGGTCTGTTGGCCATGGCACGGCGCATTGCCCAGATGGCTTCCAGTTCATCCTGATCCATAAGCAGATCCTCACGGCGCGTGCCCGACTTGTTAAGGCTTATGGCCGGGAAAATTCTCTTTTCTGAAAGCTTTCTGTCAAGGTGAAGCTCCATGTTGCCGGTGCCTTTAAATTCTTCGAATATTACCTCGTCCATCCGGCTGCCGGTTTCCACCAGTGCGGTAGCCAAAATGGTAATAGAGCCGCCCTCTTCCATTTTTCTCGCAGCACCGAAAAACTTCTTAGGTCTGTGCAGCGCTCCCGGGTCAAGTCCTCCGGAAAGAGTCCTTCCCGATGCGGGAACCACCATGTTATATGCTCTTGCCAGCCTTGTTATACTGTCAAGTAATATTACCACGTCTTTGCCGTGTTCAACCAGCCTCTGCGCCCTTGCCAAAACCATTTCGGCCACCTTTACATGATGAGCCGGCAGCTCATCAAAGGTGGAGTATATCACTTCTCCCCCTATGAGGGATCTCTTCATGTCCGTAACTTCCTCCGGCCTTTCATCTACCAGAAGTACGATAAGTTCAACCTCAGGATAGTTCTTCTCAATGGCATTAGCCACTTTTTTAAGGAGTACCGTCTTGCCTGCCTTAGGCGGAGCCACGATGAGTCCTCTCTGTCCCTTTCCGATTGGAGCCACTATATCAATGAGTCTCATTGAAAGATCTCTGGTGCCATCCTCCAGCCGTAGTCTTTCGTAAGGGAAAACAGGAGTCAGGTCGTCAAAATCAGGTCTTCTGATGGCACGTCCGGGCTCATCTCCGTTGACCGTAAGTACGTAAAGCAATGCGCCGAAGCGTTCTCCCTCCTTTGGCAGTCTTGTAATGCATCGTATCTTATCGCCGGTCTTCAGATTAAATCGTCTTATCTGAGTCGGCGAAACGTAAATATCTTTTTCGCTTGTAAGGAAATTGGAAAATCTGAGAAATCCAAAATTGTTCTCCTCCTGAATCTCAAGGATGCCCTCCACCTCGGGACGCTCCTGCCTGGGATTGTTTTCTTGAGTTTCTGTTTTTTCTTCCCTTCCCTCTGCAGCTTCCGTTGCCGTCGTTTCATCTTCAGTTGCTTTCAAAATTTCTTCTGCCGCTGTGTTAAGATTTTTTTCTTCCATAAAACTTTACCTTTGCGGCCAGACACGGGGCCGCACCTTTCTTAAGAACTTTCAAGAGATTATTAATTGCAGAAAATGATTCAAAATAGAATATTACAATCTTATAGATATAATATACGCTTACGGCAAAAAAATCAAGAAGAAAAGGCTCCGC